>DUQS01000032.1 GCA_012837685.1 Bacteroidales bacterium | reverse complement strand
GGCTACTTCTACGATAGGAGTTCCGCTACTACAGATTTAGCTCCGTTTACATCGTTCTTTGTGCAATACTCCGGTGAAGAAAACTTCACCAAACAGGCATCTGCACCATCACCTGCACCACTATTGCAACCAAAAGCCATGGGCGATGAAGAATACTACGAATTGGTAATGACCAGCCCCACCTACAGTGAAAAGACGGGCATTATCATGGCTAACGACGGTAGCCTCAACCTGTATGAGCAGAACAAAGACCTATTGATGATGGATTCGTGGGGTAAAAAATACCCGCAACTTTATACGTGTGGCGCATCTAACAAAAAAATGGCGTTCAACCATATAGCAAAAGCCACACAAACAACATTGCGAGTAGGCATCTATGTAGGACAAGCAGAAACGTACACCTTCTCATTAAGTAACAAAGAAGTGCCCGCTATCAGCGTTATACTGCGCGATAAACTGCTCGGTATAGATACGGATTTACTCCTCAACGACTACACGTTCAACGCGAACACCGGCTACGCCAACAGCCGTTTCGAACTGATTATCAACCGCAAAGCTGATGGCACCACAGGCGTTTTAAACACTACGGACTACGCTGTGCAGTTCACGCAAAACAATGGCAAACTGACAATTTCGGGTGTTGAACCCGGCACCGACATACGTCTGTTTGACATGGCAGGACGTTGCATACATCAAAGCAAGGCACAGGAAACCACTACATTACAATCCTTGCCCAGCGGAATATACACCGCTGTTGTAGGCACGGAAGCGCACAAAATAGTGGTGAAATAAACTGAAATACTCTATTTAAGTGATGAAACGATAGTGATAGGGTGACAACAAAAGTCATCCTATCATTTTTTATCATTAAAATAATTTGGTAACATTACCTATTTGTTAATATCTTTATAAAATAATATTTGGCAAATTAGTTTTAAAGTTGTACTTTTGCAAACGATATGAAGAAGAAAACATATTTTTGTTTCACTATGTCGGAATCGTATCTAACAGCATCCGTAGCGAAAAAAGCCATGGACATCAATTATTTTTCAAATATATTTAAAAAGTAGCTTTTTTGGCTACTTTTTTTTTATGCGACAAGCAATGAGGATAGTTCTAAAAAACGCACAGGTATTTAACGAGTCTGCTATTCAATTCGATAGAAGCGACGTGCTAATTGATGCCGGTCGCATTGTTGAGATTGCTCCGCATATCGCCGTAAACCCCACCGACACAGAAATAAACTTGGAAGGTTGCCACATTTTCCCGGGTTTTGTAGATGTGCATGTACACTTCCGCGAACCGGGATTTAGCTATAAAGAAACCATCGCTACCGGATGTGCTGCTGCCAGAAACGGCGGTTATACTACCGTTTGCACCATGCCCAATCTGAACCCTGCTCCCGATTCTCTCGAACATTTAGCAATTCAATTGGAATTGATACGCCAAAACGCCACTATCAACGTGTTGCCCTACGGTTGCATTACCAAAGGACAGAAAGGCGAAGGCGATTTGGTCGATTTTGAAGCATTAGCCGACCATGTAGTCGCTTTTTCTGACGACGGACGCGGTGTGCAATCGGAAAGTCTTATGCGCCAAGCAATGGAGCAAGCAGCTAAATTGGACAAAATCATTGTGGCACATTGCGAAATAAACGAACTTTTGAACGGCGGCTACATACACGATGGACGTTACGCGCGTAAACACGGGCACAAAGGCATTTGCTCCGAAAGCGAATGGCAGCAGGTAGAGCGCGACATACGCCTTTGCAAAGAAACCGGTTGCCGCTACCATGTTTGCCATGTTTCTACCAAAGAAAGCGTGGAACTGATACGCCAAGCGAAAAAAGAAGGTTTGAAAGTTTCTTGCGAAACTGCGCCACACTACCTACTCCTTTGCGAAGATGACCTACAGGAAGACGGTCGCTTTAAAATGAATCCGCCACTGCGCTCCAAAGCAGACCAAGAGGCTCTGATACAAGGCATTAAAGACGGTACTATCGACCTTATAGCCACCGACCATGCTCCCCACTCTGCCGAAGAAAAAGCGCAAGGATTAGCCAAAGGCGCATTCGGCATAGTTGGACTTGAAATAGCTTTTCCGCTGCTTTACACTTATTTAGTGAAAAAAAACATCATCTCTTTGGAGCAACTCATCATGCTGATGAGCGTTAATCCACGAAAAATATTCAATCTGAAAGGCGGACTTAGCGTTGGTGCAAAAGCTGACATGGCTATATACAACCTTGCGGAAAGCTATCAGATTGATGCACAGAAGTTTGCATCAAAAGGCAAAAGTACACCATTCGACGGTTGGATGGTAAACGGGAAATTAATCCATATAAATAATGTATAACTCTAAAAAAATAATAAATTGACAATGAAAAAAGTTCTTTTACTCGGTTCGGGAGCACTCAAAATAGGTCAAGCAGGCGAATTTGACTATTCGGGTTCACAAGCATTGAAAGCCATGCGGGAAGAAGGCATCGAAACTGTACTTATTAACCCCAATATTGCCACTATACAAACATCGGAAGGCGTTGCCGACAAGGTCTATTTTTTGCCGATAACTCCGTACTTCGTTACTAAAATTATTGAAAAAGAGCGACCGGACGGAATTTTGTTGGCTTTTGGCGGTCAAACGGCACTCAATTGCGGCACAGAACTTTACACCAACGGCACATTAGCTAAATATAACGTTCAGGTATTAGGAACTTCGGTAGAAACTATTATGGTAACCGAAGACCGCGACCTTTTTGTCAAGAAACTAAACGAAATAAATGCCCTAACGCCTAAATCGAAAGCGGTAGAAACTATGGAAGATGCCTTAAAAGCCGCCTATGAAATAGGTTTCCCCGTAATGGTACGCTCTGCCTACACACTCGGCGGTATGGGTTCCGGTATTTGTAACAATGAGCAGGAATTCAAAGAGTTATGTGAATCGTCTCTCACCTACTCTAAACAAATTTTGATAGAAGAAAGTCTGAAAGGCTGGAAAGAGATAGAATTTGAAGTAATACGCGACAAAAACGACCACTGTTTTACCGTGGTTCCTATGGAAAACTTCGACCCGCTGGGCATCCACACGGGCGAAAGCATTGTTGTCGCACCTATTATATCGCTCAATCAAGAGCAAATTGACCTTTTGCAGGAAATAGCAAAAAAAGTGGTCCGCCACATCGGCATTATCGGCGAATGTAACATACAATACGCCTTTAATGTAGAAACAAACGACTATCGCATCATTGAAATCAATGCCCGACTAAGTCGTTCATCGGCTCTCGCCTCGAAAGCATCGGGCTACCCGCTCGCTTTTGTCGCTGCTAAATTGGCTTTGGGTTACAGTTTAGACCAAATTGGCGAAATGGGAACGCCCAATTCCGCCTATGTCGCTCCTTCGGTAAACTATATCATTGCCAAAATTCCACGCTGGGACTTAACGAAATTTGTGGGTGTCAGCCGCGAAATTGGCTCTTCGATGAAATCGGTCGGAGAAATTATGTCCATTGGACAATCGTTCGAAGAAGTTATCCAAAAAGGTCTTCGCATGATAGGACAAGGCATGCACGGATTTGTAGGCAACAATGAAGAAATGACATTCGACGATGTAGAAACCGCTCTATCCAAACCTACCGACCTCCGTATTTTCGCCATTGCCGATGCGTTACAAAAAGGCTACACCATCGAAAAAATTGAAAGTCTGACAAAAATAGACAAGTGGTTCATAGGCAAACTGAAAAATATTGTTGATTACACAAAAGTACTTTCGAGTTACAAAAAAATAGAAGATTTGCCCGTCGATGTGCTAAAAGAGGCAAAACGCCTCGGTTTCTCCGACTTCCAAATTTCTCGTTTTGTGGAAAATCCAAACGGCAATCTGCACTCGGAAATTCTACGTGTAAGAAACCGACGAAAACAACTCGGCATAACACCAAAAGTATGTCGCATCAATACGGTAGCTTCTGTCAATCCTGAAAAAACGAATTATCTTTATATGACCTATGGCGCCACGGAAAATGCTAACGAAGCGCACAATTTTATCGATGAAAAAGAATCGGTGGTTGTGTTGGGTTCGGGTGCCTATCGCATTGGTTCTTCAGTGGAATTTGATTGGTGTTCGGTCAATTCGGTGCAAACGGCGCGCAAACTCGGCTATTCTTCCGTAATGATTAACTACAATCCCGAAACGGTTTCGACCGACTACGATATGTGCGACCGCCTCTACTTCGACGAATTATCATTCGAGCGCGTATTGGACGTGTTGGACATCGAAAATAGAAAAAAAGGAGTTATTTTATCTACCGGCGGGCAAATACCCAACAACCTTGCCATGAGGCTTCACAAAGCGCAAGTGCCCATATTGGGTACTTCGGCTGTTGACATTGACAGGGCAGAAAATCGCGAAAAATTTTCCGCCATGCTCGATACACTTAACATTGACCAGCCGGCATGGAGCGAACTTACCAGTTTCGAAGACATTGACGCCTTTGTAGAGAAAGTCGGATTTCCCGTTTTAGTGCGACCAAGTTACGTATTGTCGGGCGCAGCGATGAACGTTTGCTATGACTACGACGATTTACACAATTTCCTGAAAATGGCTGCCAATGTATCAAAAGAACATCCGGTAGTTGTTTCTCAATTTATGGAACGCACCAAAGAAATTGAATTTGATGCGGTAGCCAAAAACGGTGAAGTGGTCGTATATGCCATTTCCGAACACGTTGAATTTGCGGGAGTACACTCCGGCGACGCTACTATAGTGTTTCCTGCACAAAAAATTTACATCGAAACAGGTCGCCGCATAAAGAGAATTGCACGACAAATAGCGCAAGAGTTACATATTTCAGGACCTTTCAATATTCAATTTTTGGCACGTAACAACGAAATTAAGGTTATCGAATGTAATTTACGCGCCTCACGCTCATTCCCGTTTGTTTCTAAAGTGCTGAAATACAATTTCATAGACGCAGCGACACGCATCATGTTGGGCGCAGAATTCAGCAAACCCGAAAAATCGGCATTCGATATCGACTATGTGGGCGTTAAAGCGTCGCAATTCTCATTTTCGCGCCTGCACAACGCCGACCCTGTGTTGGGCGTAGATATGGCGAGTACCGGCGAAGTGGGTTGCATGGGTGAAGATTTTGATGAAGCACTGCTCAACGCTATGATTTCGGTCGGAAACAATATTCCTTGCAAAAACAAAGCTATTATGGTATCATCAGGTGCTGTAAAGTCAAAAGTCGATTTATTGGACGCTTGTAAACTGCTACACGCCAACGGTTACACCATTTATGCAACATTAGGTACACAACAATTTTTGATAGAAAATGGTGTTGCTGCAAAACTAGCGGGATGGCCTGACGAAACAAAAGGAATAAATGTGATGCAACTCATTGCCGAACACAAATTCGATTTTATCATAAATGTTCCTAAAAATAACACTCGCAGAGAATTGACCAACGGCTACAAAATTCGTCGCGCAGCCATTGACCACAACATTCCACTTATCACAAACGCACGTTTGGCAAGCGCATTCATCATTGCATTTACTAACAAAAAGTTAGACGAAATAAAAATTAAAGCGTGGAACGAATACTAAACCAACGATTGGAGAATGTATAAAAAAGGGCTTTATACCATTACAAGTAATATGCCGCTCACCGAAACCATCTACAAAATGGTTTTGCAAGGCGACACAAGCTACATTTCTGCCTCAGGTCAATTTGTAGAAATAGAGCTGCCAAATAAATTTTTGCGCCGTCCCTTTTCAGTTTGCGACTACGACGATAATTCTATCACGTTGATATACAAAGTTGTAGGCGAAGGAACACAACTTATGAGCCAATTAAAAATTGGCACAACATTAGATTTACTCACCGGTTTAGGCAACGGATTCGACATAAATATTGACACAAAACAACCACTTTTAATTGGCGGCGGTGTAGGCATACCTCCATTGTATAATTTAGCTAAACAGCTTATTAAAAAAGGATTACAAACAACTGTCGCTTTAGGGTTCAACTGCGCCGAAGAACTTTTCTTTGTCAAAGAATTTAAAGAGATTGGTTGCAAAGTAGTCGTCGCTACAATTGACGGTTCGGTCGGCACAAAAGGCTACGTAACCGATGCCATCAATCAAAATGGTATTAATTGCGACTATTTCTTCGCCTGCGGTCCTCTGCCAATGCTCAAAGCATTATGTAATCATTTTACCATCGAAGGGCAAATAAGCATGGAAGAACGCATGGGATGCGGTTTTGGAGCATGTATGGGCTGTTCTATACAGACCAAAAACGGTGCAAAACGCGTTTGCAAAGAAGGTACTGTATTTCTAAAAAGTGAATTGGATTTATAGCAGTTATGAAAAACGAACCACTTAATTTATCGGTTAATCTCTGCAGGCTACAAATGGACAATCCAATTGTTCCGGCAAGTGGCACATTTGGTTATGGCAACGAATTTAAAGAGTTTTACGATATTAATATTTTAGGCTCGTTCGTATTTAAAGGTACTACAAAAGAGCCGCGTTTTGGCAATCCGACACCACGCATTGCCGATTGCACCGATGGAATGATTAATTCAGTCGGATTACAAAATCCGGGCATTGATGCGGTCATCAACCATGAATTGCCACAACTGAAAACATTTTTCCACAAACCCGTTATCGCTAACATCAGCGGTTTTTCCATCGACGAATACGTCTATTGTTGCGCAAAAATCGACAAAGAGCCGCAAGTGGGCATTATAGAAGTGAATGTCAGTTGTCCTAACGTAAAGCACGGTGGAATGAGTTTTGGTACTACGCCCGAAGCGGCTGCCGAAGTAACACGCGCTGTAAAAGCGGTTACAACCAAGCCCGTTTTTATCAAATTAAGTCCCAACGTTGCAGACATCGTCGCTATTGCTAAAGCATGCGAAGAAGCCGGAGCCGACGGCATTTGCCTGATTAACACACTATTAGGAATGCGTATCGACATCAACACACAAAAACCCGTGATAGCAAACGTTATGGGCGGATTTTCGGGACCGGCTATTTTTCCAGTAGCGCTGCGCATGGTGTATCAGGTTAGCCAAGCCTGCCAAATTCCGATAATGGGCTGCGGAGGTGTTGCTTCGGCACGCGATGTTATTGAAATGATGATAGCCGGAGCAACAGCGGTACAAGTCGGCTCTATGAACCTCAAAAATCCCTATATCTGCAAGGAAATCATTGAACAGTTGCCAATAGAAATGCAACAATTAGGTATCCAATCGTTAAGCGAAATCATTGGAATTGCACAAAAAAAATAAATCGTAATTTATGAGAGACGTCATCATCGCCTGCGATTTTAGCAGCAAAAAAGAGACACTACAATTTTTGAACCATTTTCAAGACTGCCGACCTTACGTAAAAATCGGTATGGAACTGTTTTACGCCGAAGGACCTGATATTGTACGTGAACTGAAACAACGCGGGCACCGTATTTTTTTAGACTTGAAATTACACGATATTCCTAACACCGTGCGAAAAACCATGAGCGTCTTAAGCCAATTAGACATTGATATGACCAACCTGCACGCTGCCGGCACTATCGACATGATGAAAGCTGCATTGGAAGGATTGACTAAAACAAACGGACAACGCCCGCTGTTGCTGGCAGTAACTCAACTGACTTCTACGTCCGAAGAGCGGATGCAAAAAGAGTTGCTCATCAATGCCAACATCAACGATACCATAACACATTACGCCACCAATGCCAAAATTGCCGGATTGGACGGTGTTGTTTGCTCACCATTAGAGGCAAAATTGGTAAAAGACCGATGCGGAAACGATTTTATTACGGTAACGCCCGGTGTCCGTTTTGCCGATAGCGACACAGCCGACCAAGTGCGTATCACTACGCCGGCAAAAGCCCGCGAAATAGGCACGGACTACATTGTTGTCGGACGTCCCATTACAATGGCTGCCAATCCATTAGACGCCTATCAACGTTGTTGCGATGAATTTATTTAACTTCAAAAAATTTTTAAATGTCCCTGCAATCAACTGAAAAAACCATTGCCAAAGCTCTACTCTCTATCGGAGCAGTATTTCTTCGCCCTGCACAACCGTTTACATGGGCAAGCGGTATCAAAAGTCCTATCTATTGCGACAACCGCCTCACATTGACAGACGTTAAAGTACGAAATCAAGTGGAAGAAGGACTTGCCGCCATTGTACACAAACATTTTCCGACAGCCGAAGTGCTTATGGGTACTTCTACCGCAGGCATCGCCCACGCTGCTATCACAGCCACACTGCTCAATCTTCCTATGGGCTACGTGCGCGGTAGCAGCAAAGACCACGGGCGTGGCAACCAGATAGAAGGGAAATTGGAACGCGGGCAAAAAGTAGTGGTAATAGAAGATTTGATTTCCACAGCAGGCAGCAGTATAGAAGTTGTGAACGTTTTGCGCGAAGCCGGAGCTGATGTGCTGGGCATTGCCAGCATTTTTACCTACGGAATGACCAAAGGCATCAACAATTTGAAAGTTGCCAACGTTGTCAATTATAGTCTTTCCAATTTGGATACATTGGTAGAGGTAGCCGTTGAAGAAGGATATATCCAAGCCGATGACAAAGCACGTTTGCTAGCTTTTAGAAACAATCCCAACGATGAAAGTTGGATGAAATAAAAACTAATTAACTAAAAACATACCATGCGCAACTTATTAGACCCCACAGACTTAACGATCGATGAAATTAACCAAATTATCGATTTGGCGTTGGACATTATTTCGCATCGAGAGAAATACAGTGAAGCATGCAAAGGAAGTAAATTGGCTACGCTGTTTTACGAACCCAGCACCCGCACACGGCTTAGTTTTACTGCGGCAATGATGGAATTGGGTGGAAATGTTATCGGATTTTCGGACGCTAACAGCAGTTCTGCAAGCAAAGGGGAAACTGTGGCTGACACCGTGCGCGTCCTGAGCTGCTTTGCCGACATTATCGCCATGCGTCATCCCAAAGAAGGTGCTCCGATGGTTGCCACACAATACGCCACTGTTCCCGTTATCAACGCCGGTGACGGCGGACACAGCCATCCCACGCAAACACTCACCGACCTGTTGACTATCAAACGTGAAAAAGATCGTTTCGACAATCTTACAGTCGGTTTTTGTGGCGACCTCAAGTTTGGAAGGACTGTACACTCACTCATAAAAGCCCTTCGACGCTATAAAAACGTCAAATTCATACTCATCTCACCTGACGAATTAAAACTACCGGATTATATCAAATATGATGTCTTCGGCGAGAAAATCCAATTTGAAGAAACGCATTCACTAGAAGAAGCCATGCCTAAATTGGACGTACTTTACATGACACGCATCCAGAAAGAACGATTTGACAGCGAAGAAGCATACAATCGTCTGAAAAACAGTTTTATCTTAAATACAGACAAACTTTTGACGGCAAAAAAGGATATGATAATACTGCACCCGCTGCCTCGCGTGAACGAAATAACGTACGAAGTGGATAACGACCCGCGCGCTTGTTACTTTAGACAAGTAGAAAACGGAAAATTTGTTAGAATGGCACTCATCTACACACTGTTAAAATGGAAGAAAGAAGGCTGTACTGCAACAAACAATCACCAGATAATAGAAGGTACGCCATGTCGCTATTCGCGGTGCATATCTTCAATAGAGCCTGTAAAACACCTCTACAAATTGTCGGAAAACGGAATTTATCGATGCATTTACTGCGAAGGTCCATTAGAAAATCGTTAAACAAAAAACATTGGACAAATAAAAAAGGCATTCTGTTACGAATGCCTTTTATTTTACTTATTAAAGTTATTTTAGTTATCGTTTTTGCCACCAACCGAACTCATTGCACAACGGAAACCGATATCGTCCGTACATTTGTTTTCATTCAAATAACGACGGTTGGCAGGATTTAGCCAAATTGCTCTGTCGCGCCACGAACCACCTTTATAAATGTGTACTGTATTGGAAATCATATTGGCACGCTCAATCGGAGTTGCATTTTCCATACGCAATACAGAATCGCCAAGGGCAGAACGTCTGTCGCCGTCTTTATAATCTCTATAATCACCACCGGTCATCGCAAAGCCTCTTTCACGCAATAACACATTACGCATACTGTCGCGCATTACCGGATCCAAAGACGGTAATTTGTTTAAAATACTTTCTGCATAAACTGAATCCGATTCGTAAACATTACCACGAAACGAGTTGTACTCCTCAACCACTTCATTGGTAGTAGCACGGTACACGTCAAGCACCCATTCGTTCACATTACCTGCCATATTGTACAGACCATACGCATTGGGCATAAACGAGTTAACGGGCATCGTATAAGTACCATTCATATTGTTTCCAATAAAATCGCCTCGTCCTCTCATAAAGTTGGCATAAAATTGACCATCTGTCTTTTTAACTCCAAAACTGCGCAGTTGTTCTCCTTTCCAAGGATATGTTTGTGTCTCTTCGATATTGCCATCAACGGCTTCGATACCGTATGCCGCATATTCCCATTCGGCTTCTGTCGGCAAACGAAATTTAGAATCGAACAAAACGCCGTCCAAATCCAAATCTTCACATGTTAACGAACTTTTCATGTTGCGTTGCGCCGCAATAACATATTGACGTGCAAAATCCGTTGTAAACACATATAAGTGTGCGGAATCAGGATTGTTTTTCAAATTTTCGGCTATCGTCTTCAAATCTTTAAACTCAATCAAACCTTGATTTATCAGTTCGTATTCATTCACACGGTCGGTACGCCATTCGCAATAGGCTTGCGCCTGTTTGAAAGTTACACCAACAACCGGATAGAAACCGTACGCAACGTGCGAATAGTAATTTTGCACATAAGGTTCATTGTAAGCCAATGCCTTACGCCATACTGTTTCATCGGGCAATGCCAACACAATTCGGCGAGGGTCGTTCACATAAACGCCACTTAACCAAGCCACATATTCGCGCCAGTTCAAATTGGTTATTTCAAATTGGTCAATAAAATAACCACTATTGGAAATACGGCGTTTCGGATTGTTAGACGGACTGGAAACAGGGTCAGAATTGACACCTTTAACCGTTGTCATAACATCGATATAGACCATTCCCGGAGGAATTTTCCCTTCATAAACCGTACGCACATTAAAAAAGCCTTCTGAAGGCGCATTATAGGCAAAGCCCGTCCTTTCAGAGAAACTTTCCGACACGGCATTACCGGATTGACAACCGGCAAATAACAATGCCAAACCAACAAAACCGACAAATTTTCCTACTATTTTCATATTTAATCTGTTTATTAGTAAACGATGGCAAATATACAATTTTTTTATGAGATAATGTTTATTTCAGCTTTTTTTTTACCTTTGCACAAGAAAAAATAGAAATAAACTCATTTATAACTCTAAAATTACATTCTTATAACGGTAAAATGAACCATTTTATTACTATCAACGGCAAAATTTTAGACGTTTCTCGTCCTATAGTGATGGGCATCATTAATATTACACCCGACTCATTCTTTACAAACAGCTCGAAAAATTTTGTAGAGGCGACTGAAAAAGCCATTTGCGAAGGTGCTTCTATCATTGACATCGGAGGTTATTCCACTCGCCCTATGGCTGATTTTGTAAATAGCGAAGAGGAAGAACTACGTGTTTGTAAAGCTTTGGAAAGTATTCGCAAACATTTTCCCGACATTCCCATTTCAATAGACACATTTCGCGCTAGTGTTGCAAAAAAAGTGGTGGAAGAATTTGGCGTAGGCATCATCAATGACGTATCCGGCGGCGATTTGGATAGCGATATGTTTGCCACAGTTGCTCAATTGAATGTTCCTTACATTTTGACACACTCAAAAGGCAATCCGCAAACCATGCAAAGTTTAACCGACTATAAATCTGTTACATACGATGTACTTGATTTTTTCATCAACAAGCTGCACCAATTGCGCCAAATGGGCGTAAAAGATATTATTATCGACCCGGGATTCGGATTTGCAAAAACTATTCCTCAAAATTATGAATTGTTGAATAATTTGCGTATTTTTGAAACTTTAAATTGCCCGATTTTGGGAGGAATATCCCGAAAAACGATGATTTTTCGTCCATTAGGAATTACACCCGATTTGGCACTCAATGGAACTACCGTACTAAACACATTATTATTACGCGAAGGCGCATCCATATTACGCGTTCACGATGTAAAAGAAGCGATGGAAGCCATTAAACTATTCGACTGTTTTCAAGGTAATTTCATTGCCGAAAATCAAAACTAAACTGTCATGGGACTGGAATTCGGAATAAAAGATATTATTGACATCTTATTGGTAACCATACTTTTGTACCAAGGCTACAGACTAATGAAAGGCACCGGAACGGGAAACATTTTCATCGGAATTATCTCGTTCATCATCTTTTGGTTTCTCATTACCTACGTGTTCAAAATGCGACTTATGGGAACCATTCTCAACAGCCTTATCAGCGTGGGTGCCATTGCGCTCATTGTTATTTTCCAAAGCGAAATTCGCCATTTCTTTTCGCGTATCGGTGGTTCGCACAAAAGTTGGAAAATGCTTAAATCGTTGCAACGATTCTTTAACAACAAGAAAAAAACGAACGAATCGACTTTCCCTGTTATGAAAGTAGTTCTGGCTTGCATCAATATGGCACGTTCTAAAACCGGTGCGCTCATCGTCATTGCTCGCAACGCCAGTTTGGTAGATTACATCGAATCCGGTGAAATTATCAATTCGGAAATCAATACGCGATTGCTTGAAAACATTTTTTTCAAAAACAGCCCTCTACACGACGGTGCAGTCATCATCACCAACAATAAAATAGTATCGGCAGGAGCCATTCTTCCTGTGTCCCGTGACCAATCCATACCACGGAATTTGGGTTTGCGCCACCGAGCTGCTATGGGCATCACCGAAAAAACAGATGCTTTGACCATCATTGTTTCTGAAGAATCCGGTGCCATTTCCGTAGCAATGAACGGTAAAATAAACCTTAACTTAAAAGCGGAAGAATTACAACAAATATTGGTGGAAGAAATACAATTTTAGAAAATAAGCCGTAAGAAATGCTATTTTTTTTGCAAGTCCAAAAATATTTGTGTTACTTTGCAAAATAACAACAATTATAAATCTATTATTATCATACTATGGCAAAAGAAATCATCAATTCAGGCGTTGACCACAATGTTATAGCCAATGGAACGAAAATAAAAGGCATCATCTCTACCGAAACTGACTTTAGGGTGGACGGCGAAATAGAAGGCGATGTTGTTTGTAACGGAAAAATCGTTATTGGTACATTGGGCTGCCTCAAAGGAAATTTGAAATGCACTAACGCCGAAATTATGGGTCGCGTGAACGGCACCATTGTTACTTCGGAAGTAACTTCACTGAAATCGACTGCTAAATTTTTCGGTGAACTGAAAACAAAAGTACTTATCATCGAACCGGAAGCCATTTTCTCTGGAACATGCGATATGGGTCCCGAAAAAGCACCTGAAAAACCGACAGTAACCGTTAAAAAAGTTTGAAAACACAACGGTAAACAATAAAAAAAGAGATTCATTTGAATCTCTTTTTTGTTGTGTCGCTTTTTACAGCAAATTATTCTTCATTCAATGTAATACGTTTGAATGCGGTAGGCGTAGCTTTATTAGCTTTAGTATATTCGCCAACAGTTAGTTTCGCGTCTTTGATAAACGCCTGTTCCATCAACGTAACTTCTTGATAGAATTTGTTCAAGCGACCTTGTGCAATTTTATCCAATATGTTTTCAGGCTTACCTTCCTCGCGCGCTTTTTCGCGACCGATTTCCAATTCTTTCTCAACAATGTTTGCCGGAACAGAAGCACGGTCTAATGCGATAGGGCTCATAGCTGCTATTTGCATAGCAATATCACGAGCAACTTGGTAATCCGCTCCGCTTTCGGCAAAAGCCACAATTGAAGCCAATTTATTTCCCGGGTGGATATATTCTACCGCCATTGCGTCTTTTACAAATTCGTAGAAACCCAATTCCATTTTTTCGCCCGTAACGCCACTGCGTTCTGTAATCAACTCTGCAACTGTGCGTCCGTCAATAATTTGCGCACTCAACTCATCAATGTTTGCAACTTGGCTTTCCATCGCTTTGTCTAAAATTTGTTGCGTAAGAGCCACAAAATCAGCATTTTTTGCTACAAAGTCCGTTTCACACTTAAGAGCTACGATTGCAGCGAAACCGTTTTTAGCAGCTGCTAAAACGCAACCTTCGGAAGCTTCTCTATCGCTGCGTTTAGCTGCGATGGCTTTACCGCGTTTGCGAATTTCTTCGATAGCTTTTTCCATATCGCCATTGGCATCTGTGAGGGCTTTTTTGCAATCCATCATGCCGGCGCCTGTCATTGAGCGGAGGTGTTGAATATCCGCCATTGTTACTGCCATAATAATTAAGTTTTTATTGGTTTATTAAATTTATACTTTTGAAAAAAGCGTCACGAAACACGCTGATTCCGTTGTGTCCGTAACGCTTCGTAACTTTATCGAACGACAAATTATTCTTTATCGTCTTCTTCTTGTTCTGCTTTTTCCTCTTCAACAGAATCCGTTTCGTCTTCTGTTTTTACTTTTTTGGCGATACGACTTCTTTTTTCTTTTACTCTTACCTCTACTTCGCCTTCTTCGTTATCGGTTTTTTCAATTTTGCGCTCTTGAAGTCCTTCTTGAATGGCTTCTATCATTGCGTTTAAGATAATTTCTATAGACTTTGTAGCGTCGTCATTTGCCGGAATAACAAAATCAATGTTATTGGGATTAGAGTTGGTATCGACAATTCCAAAAACAGGAATTCCCAAACGTACAGCCTCTGCCACAGCGATATGCTCTTTCATTACATCGACAACAAACAGCGCAGCCGGAAGACGATTTAAGTCGGCAATACTGCCCAAGTTCTTCTCCAACTTTGCACGTTGACGTGTAATTTGCAGTTTTTCGCGTTTCGACAGGTTATCGAACGTACCGTCAGTTGACATTTTATCAATCAAAGTCATTTTTTTGACAGCCTTACGAATAGTCGGGAAGTTGGTCAGCATACCGCCCGCCCAACGTTCTGTAATATAAGGCATTCCAACCGAACTGGCTTTTTCGGCAACAATTTGTTTTGCCTGTTTTTTCGTAGCTACAAATAAAATGCGTCTGCCGGATTTTGCTATTTGTTTTATAGCAGCTGCAGCTTCGTCAATTTTTGCTACCGTTTTATTTAAGTCGATAATATGAATACCATTGCGCTCCATGAAAATATAGGGAGCCATCGCCGGATTCCATTTGCGTTTCAAGTGTCCAAAATGGGCACCCGCATCTAATAAGTCTTGAAAATTTGTTCTTGACATGTTTGTTTGTTTTTTTTGTTGTTTACTTTCTTTTTACTTTTTGTTTAAGCAATCATTGAGTAATTGCCTGAGGCAAGTCTGAATGATTTAGATACTAAACATTTTTTAGGGCAATTTACGCTGTTTATCTCGCAAATATTCTTAACGTTTGGAGAATTGAAAGCGTTTGCGTGCTTTGGGACGACCCGGTTTTTTACGCTCAACTTCACGAGCATCACGTGTCATAAATCCGGCAGCTTTCAGTGCTTTTTTGTCATCGGGATTGATTTTCACCAATGCACGGGCAATAGCCAAACGCAAAGCTTCCGCTTGTCCTTTGTAACCGCCTCCGTCGAGATTAACTCTGATATCATACGTTTCAGCAACGCCAAGCGTGTTGAGCGGTTGTTTCACGATATACTGGAGCATGGTCGATGGAAAATAGTTATCCAAAGGACGTTTATTGATAGTGATTTGTCCTTTACCTGCGCAAACGAATACACGAGCAATAGCCGCTTTTCTTCTTCCTATAGCATTTGTTACTTCCATATTCGATTATTTAAAGTAGGTTTAAATCAATTAATTTTGGTTGTTGAGCTTCATGAGGATGTTCGGCACCCGCATAAACATACAAGTTTTTGATGATAGCCGAGCCGAGAATATTTTTCGGTAACATACCTTTTACTGCTTTCTCAACAAATCTTTCGGGACTTTTAGCCATCAATTGAGCCGGTGTGTAGGCGCGTTGTCCGCCCGGATATAAGGAATAAGTGTGATGTATACGATTTTCCCATTTGTTACCGGTCAATTTTACTTTTGCCGCATTAATGATGATAACGTTATCACCACAATCAACATGAGGGGTAAAATTAGGTTTGTATTTGCCTCTCAAAATTTTAGCGACTCTCGACGCCATACGCCCCAACACCATGTCGGTTGCATCCACCAGCACCCATTCTTTTTGAACGGTGGCTTTATTGGCGGAAATAGTTTTAAAACTTAATGTATCCACAATAGTTTAAATGTTTTACAATTTTACAATTATTCATTTATAAAAAGCCTTTATTCCGAGCGGGCTAATTCACACAGAATAAAGATAACTAACTATAAATGAATTGTCTATATTCTTGGATAATATTTCGGACTGCAAAGGTACAACTTTCTACGAGATTGGCAAAACATTTTTAAAACTATTTTTTACAAAAAAAGCGGCTTTTCAGAAAAAAAAGTCCGCTTAAGATAAAAAAATATTGAAAAAGCTATTCGCCCGTAAGAATCAACGTTTTGTTAATAGCTCCTCCAAACGTCAGCGTGGCACCGCCCACCCCCGTACGAGTAATGATTAGTTGAACACCGTTGGTACCCTCCGTTTTTGTGACGGTAGATTTGTTAATGGCAAAACCACCTGTAACATCGCTCAATGTCAGTGTAATATCACCGATTAAATTTTCCACCTGCAAATGAAGTATTTTACTGTTTACACCCGAAGGCAACACCAGCGTTTCCCCCACCGGAACACCAATAACAATTTTAGGCAAAGTGTCGGGAGTGCCACCTGCTACGCACGTACCATTCAAAGCAATAGTAGCAGTTGCGACACCATCGGTAATCGACAAAGTAGTCGTATGCTCTCCAACAGCCGTAGGCGTATAAGTAACGGTTACCGTAGTAGATGACAACGATCCGTCAGTTGGAATGAATGTAATATTATCGACTGTAAACGGCGCAACTGCACCGGACAAAGTTACATTGCCCACAAGATTTTCGCCGGAAATTGTAAACGTTTGCGTTACCGAAACATTTGGCGTACTCTCAAACGACAAAGAATCAGGCGAAACGGTAATGTACGGTTGCTGACAAGGACAACCTTGTCCTGAAAAAGTTGCGTCGTAAGCAGAAGCCAATTTTGAAAAATCGACATTTTTGCCAATGCTGTCTCCCCATATATATTCTGCGAGACAAGGATAATCAATAAATGGATTGCGATTGCCCTGATGTTGATAAATAGCATCATTGCGAATGCGTTCTTTTAAAGAAACGGGGTCGTTACGATGCCAACTCATAAGTAAATCAATAGAATATAGAGTAAAATCGCAAACATTATTACTATATGCAAACATTACCTGTGCCTCTGTTGATATTGCCATGTTTTTATCACGATAACGAGTTGCCATATAAAAATAGCTTCGTGCAATATCTCCTTTGTAACCGGCATCACCCGGGTCAAAAACGGTTGTTGCAACTCCATCACTTGTATATCCAGCCGAACCGCCTTTTCCATAACCGACATCACAATTTTTAGGTTTTTCCGGCAAATTGCCGTAAGGAAGATTGCTGCGAGCAGAATTCATACGAATATCGGTTTGCGGCTTGGCGCAGTGGCGGATTTCGGAGCACAAAACTGTCAATACACCACAAAAGTTGATGCGAGGTAGAATGTTCAATTAACCACGTCACCCGCCATTGCCGCCAAACGCCTGTTGTGTGCTGCCCTTCTGTTTTATTCGTCTGTTTGTCAGTCATTTAATGTCGGTTTGGGTGCGTTGGCTGGTGGCTCTTTTGCATTTTTTGTTTGGCTCTGTGTGTAGGCAAAAATGCAAATGTGCCACCAAGAGCGTTGGCTTATTCTTCTTTATTGTCTCCATTTTTTACCAAATCTTCTGCCAACATTTTTGCTTGTGTGATTACTGTTTCAACCGCTTTTTCTTGCAAGTCTGGGGGATAGCCGAACTTCCTCAAGATACGTCTTACGTTCCTACGCAATGTTGCTTGAACACTTTCTTTAATAGTCCAATCTATTGTAGTGCTGTTGC
>DUQS01000031.1 GCA_012837685.1 Bacteroidales bacterium | reverse complement strand
TAAATAATTATTTCTCCCGGCGCAGATTCCGTAGTTCAAAATAAATTGACAGGTTGGACGTAAAAAAAACGCCCGCCCTAACATACTACATTCATTGTTGTTCCAATTATTATCAAAGAACGAAAAATCCCTAAAACAGTCCAAAATTGAACAGGTCAAAAAAATAGACCGAAAAGGAGTGCAAAGATAATGCTTTTAAAAGTAACTACCAAATTTAAAAACAAATTTTTTTAAAAAATATGCGCAGAATTTTAAGAAGCACCCTTCCAAAAGCGGATGCAAAAGTAATACTTAAAAATAAAACACACAAATAAATTAAGCAACTTTTAAAAAGAAAAATTAGGTTGTTTGATTTTCAGCTTTTTAAGCCTAAAACTTTTTTTACTAAAAGACTTTTTGAGGTAAAAAACGATGAATTTTTATCGAAAATTTGATAAAAAAAAAGCAAAAACTGCTTGCCGAATCTCCGAAATCGGCAATTCGGTTCCCAGTTCTTGTTGCATAGAGGTTACACCCTTATCCGTAAATCCGCACGGATTGATATTTTTGAAATGGTTTAAGTCCGTATTTACATTCAAAGCAAAGCCGTGCATCGTAACAAAATGGCTGCAACGGATTCCTATAGCGCATATTTTTCGACTTTTCGCGGGATTTTCGCCGTCAATCCAAACGCCGGTAGCTCCAGCCAAGCGCGTCGCCGTTATGCCATATTCAGCCAAAACTTCAATTATGGATTTTTCTACATTATATATATAGGACTTTAAACCAAAATGAAGCGTTTCCAAATCGAAAATCGGATAGCCGACTATTTGCCCCGGCCCATGATAAGTAATATCGCCTCCTCTATTGGTTCGAATCAGCGGAATTTGATGCGGATTGAACAACATATTTTCGGAATGACCGTTTTTACCCAACGTATAGACTGAAGGATGCTCGCAAAGTATTAACTCATTTTCGACGGGAATACCAAGCTGTTTATTGGCAATGGCAGCATTGAAGAGTTTTTCCTGCCGTTTCAGTGCCTCTTCGTAATCAATAATACCCCAATCGGATAAAAGCATAGTTGTAAAACTAAAAAATGAACTATTAGAAATGAGAAATCAACTAGCAAATTTAATCGTCGAAATCCCAATCGTCCTCATCATCAAGAAAATAGGGTGTTTCGTCCACAAAACTATCCAAATCGCGCCGTTCTTTTTTAGTCGGACGACCTGTTCCGCGCTCCCGATAGGCAGTTTTGTCCAATTTTATCATTTCGAGCAGTTGCAATTGGTCGGGCGTGGTAATATTCTGCATAAAATCGGGAACTAATTTAGCATTCATCCGATTTTGCGCCAACGCCAACACTTTAAACGAAAAAAGTACCGGCGCACGCTTAATCTGCACAACATCGCCTACCGACACCATTCTCGAAGGTTTAACAGCTTGTCCCTGTATGAGTACTTTACCTTTTTTACACGCTTCGGCAGCAAGGCTACGCGTTTTGAAAAGGCGCACTGCCCACAACCATTTATCAATTCGAACATCCATATTATCAGATAGTTCGCATTATTTTTGCAGAAGAATCCGCTTGGTTTCGGACAGAGCATTGCCGCTAATTTTTACCATATAAACACCCTCGGCTAAGCCCGACAAATCCATCGTTAATGTTTCTTTTGCAAAGATTTTACCTACATTTTTCCGATAAACCATTTGTCCGTTCAAATTGTAAACTGTCATTACCATATTTTCGTCGGATTGCGTACACAAAACCTCGCAATGACCGTCGGTAACAGTTGGATACAACAACAATTTTTCGGGATAAGTATATGTGTATTCTATGGGTGTTTGACGAATAACTTCCAATAAACCGTTGAAGGCATCAATTTTACCCGCACCCCACAAATTGTTAGGTACCGTGCCCGTATAGCTATCTTTGATAGAGGTGGTCGCCAACACATCGCGTACGCGCTCGGGAGTCAAGTTTTTGTCAGCTTGCAACCAAGTGGCTAAAACTCCCGTTACAAAAGGCGACGACATGGAAGTTCCTTGCATATAAGCCCAATAATATTTAACTCCGTTAATGGAGGTATTAGTAGCTTCATCCATTCCTTGTACTACTGCCAGCAGATTTGGAACCGATGATGCCAACACCTTTCCGGGAGCAGTTGTTTCAGGCTTGATACGTCCGTCCGCCGTTGGGCCACGACTTGAAAACGAGGCAAGCTGTCCTTTCGATTGACCATAACGGGTATTTGTCACCCACGCTCCTACACTGATAATGCGTTTGCCCGTCCCGCCAATTTCGCCAACAGAACAAGAAGAGTTCCCTGCCATCCAACCTGCTACATTATTGCTGGCAAGATACGAATATTGATCGTCAGCCCAAATATGTACGGAACCTTCGTTGCCACCAACGACAATACCAAAATAGTTGCCACTTGTAAGGCTGTTTAACTGAATGGTTACCACAACATTACCTTTCCGATTATTAGCGTTTCTTTCGCGCGACACCCAAATCCTTCCTTCTGCGCCGGAAGTGATATCAAAAAAGGACGTACGCTTGACTGTAGCACGCAAATCGCCCGTTGACCAAATTTCCTCACCTGTAGATTTTTTAAAAACCACACACCGCACGGTAAACGTCTTGTCCGCTTCTCCCCAAATATCAATCATACCATAACGCACGGAAGGCTCATAAAACGATACAAATGTTTTAAGACTATCGCCTTCTGCCAAAGTTTTTTCTACATGCACTTTGTCCGCACCTTCGTTACCGGCAGAACCAACTAACAGTTTTCCCTCACCCTGCATCTGGTCGCACACTACATCAAACGTAGAAGTGCCGTCGTGTGGTCCCAAGTGCATACCTAAACTCATGTTTACCACGCAAGGCTTATTTACTGATGTCGCATAATCATAAATATATTTGATACCATTAGAAATGCTAACGTTAGAAGACGATGAATCGTCCATTTTGTAGCTTACCAAAGCCACATCGGCTTCGGGAGCCACACCGCGATAAACATTTCCGGTAAATGCGCCCGTAGCAATTCCGGCAACATGAGTGCCATGCCCTATATCATCTGTAGAGTCATCGTACTTTGCCGCCAAAATCTCCTCTTGTGTCTTGTACTCACGTCCACCCGAAAAGCCGACAGGCGGAGTGCCGCCCGTAGCATTTTGGTTCCATACACGTTTAATACGTAAATCGGAACGCGTTTCCGCATCAAAAAACGTAATATGGTCGTATTGAAAACCATAATCAATAATGCCTATCACCACATCTTTACCTCTAAAAGGCATGGAAAGCGGTGCTTCTCCGGAATAAACTTTATCGACATTTGAACCCAAACGTGCATTCGACATTTTTGTATAAACGGGAGTTCCCATCTCTATGCGTTCCACATCGTTCAACGCCGCCACTTTTTCCAAACAAGATACCGGCAATTTAACAGAAATAATGCGACCAAAATCAGCGTCCACAATCACACCTTCTGCCTCCAAATTCTCTATAATAGCTTCGGGAGACAAATAAATGTATGCCGAAATATAGTCGGCTTGATTAATTGTTTTGATACCATAAATTTTATTTAACGACTTTCCTTTTTGCATTTTATAGCTGGAAATGAAGTTGTTGGTATAAGGCGACATTTTGGGAGACTGCGAAAAGAGAGTTAGCGCAAACAGTAAAGTCGCAATACAAAGAAAACTTTTTTTCATAAAAAATTATTTTAAAACATTTATTATCAATTATTTATATAAATTACTTACAAAATCGTTTTTTAGCGACGAATAATGATGCGTGTAGGCAACTCAATCCCTGTAATGCCTTCAGCCTTCAACAACTCCGGCAAACGCACCACCGGACAGGTAAACGACACAATCTCATCGGACAATTCCGTGATTTGGCAACCAAACAGACCAACGGCAGTCGCATCGAACGCCGATGTTTTCCGCAAATAACCGCTTACCGTAACAATTTTATCCTCTTGACGTTGCAAATTGTACTGTTTTACAATTTTATCAGACGGCTGATAGCGCGATAACGATTTTAAACCCGCCGTTTCTTGTCCCAACTCGTACCACAACGATTCAAACATCACCGAATAGGTAATTGTTTCGGGCAATTTCTCCGAAAACTTATTGGGAATGGCTTTAGTGGCAGCACAACCCGATAGAACCGCAATGCCTAAAATGCAGACGGTCAATTTATACAATAGTTTCATTTTATGAGTTTTATGTGAATATATTCTTTTGTTTCACGAGTTATTTTATAACGGTCGTCGATGCGTTGCCCCACCACCCAAACAATGTGTCCTTGCGAAGTCAGCACCCACGTCTGGTCTTTTTCTATCAACGATAATTTGTTGTCTATCAAGAAGTCGCTCACTTTTTTTTGCTGTTTCATACCGAACGGCACAAAGCGATCGCCGTTTTGCCAACGCCGCAGCACCAATGGAAAAGTCAATCGTTCCACATCGAGAAACGCATCCGACTTACTTTTGTTCACCGTTACGCCCGATTTACAAATTGCTTTATTCAGCTGCAAATGAAGGGGTTCTAAGATTTCCTGCACATCGGCATCTATCGTAAATCTTTCCGAAAAAGTGTCCTCTATCGGTTCTATCAACAGTATTTCCCTGTCTTTTACCAAACGGTGTGTGTTTGAGAAAAATTGTCGTCCCGACTCACCCTGCAATGCCTCAAACACATTTTCCGACACATCGGAATTGAAACCGAAACGAGAAAGAATTTCATATAATAATGTTTGCGGTGCAGTTTTCTTCAACAATTTGCCAATAGGTATTTGATAAACACCATTGTTTTCACTGACAATTTCTTGCTGAGCTTGTTGGCAATATTCGTTGTAAATATCCTCTATATCACGCAAATACGACATTGTATTTAACATCGTTTTTGTAAAAGACGGATTGATGGTTTCCAATTGTGGCACTATTTTATGCCGAATAAAATTGCGCAAATAAACGGTATCCGAATTTGTTGAATCGTAAACAAAGCAGAGTTTATTTTTACAAGCATAATCCTCTATTTCAGAACGTTTGCACAACAATAACGGTCGCACTACACGGTTTTGTTTGGCTTTCATACCCGCCAATCCATGTATGCCCGACCCGCGCGTCAGATTGATAAAAAAGGTCTCTACTGCATCATCGGCATGATGTGCAACCACCACATAATCAAGATTTTGTTCATCTAAAAGAGTGTTAAACCAATTGTAACGCAGTTCGCGAGCCGCCATTTCCACCGACAAGTGTCGCTCTGAAGCGTAATCTTGAGTGGCAAAATCGGTACTAAAAAACGGAAGATTATAGGTGCGTGCCAATTGTTGCACAAATTTAAAATCGCGATTGGACTCTTCGCCGCGCAAATGAAAATTGCAATGAGCAACGGTACAATCGTAGCCCAACTGCACCAATAGATGCAGCAGAACCACAGAATCGACGCCTCCACTTACGGCAACCAAAAGTCGGTCAGATTTCGTAAACAGCCGTTTGTCCTTTATGTATGCGGCTATCTTTTGATGCATATTTTTACGCTTCACCACCACCGAACATCGGTGTCGGCGGCATCATTGTATTGTTATCAATCTTGATTTTTCCGTACTGTTGTTCGTATTTCGTAATATTGTCCTGCATGGCAAACAACAGCCGTTTAGCGTGTTCGGGCGTGAGAATAATACGCGACTTCACATTTGCTTTGGGCGTGCCGGGCATAATGCGCACGAAATCGACTACAAATTCAGATGATGAATGAGAAATGATAGCCAAATTGGAATAGATGCCTTCCGCTACTTCAGCCGAAAGTTCAATGTTGAGTTGGTTTTCTTGTTTTTCCATATTTGTTTGATATTAAATGATTAAATCGGTAAAAAATTGTATTTTTGCAAAAGTAAAAAAAATGTTTTTACAACAAAAAAAAATAGTATGGCAAAGATAGCAAAAAATTTAATGGAGTTGGTGGGAAAAACACCATTATTGCAATTAATTAATTTTCAGAAAAATAACGCACTAAAAGCCAACATTTTCGGCAAATTGGAATACTTCAATCCCGCCGGCAGCATCAAAGATAGGGTTAGCGTAGCCATGATAGAAGTGGCAGAACGCAATGGAACACTAAAACAAGGAGACACTATCATAGAGCCGACCAGCGGCAACACAGGCATCGGCTTAGCCATGGTGGCAAGCATCAAAGGTTACCGACTTATTTTGACCATGCCCGACAATATGAGCACAGAACGACAACAACTACTGAAAGCTTTAGGTGCGGAAATTGTACTGACGGAAGGTAAAAAAGGCATTGCCGGTTCGGTAGAAAAAGCCAATGAACTGCACCAAAAAATAGCAGGCAGTTTTATACCGCAACAATTCGCCAATCCCAACAATCCCGACATTCACTACCGCACTACTGCCGAAGAAATTTGGCACGATACCGACGGCAAAATTGATGTTTTCGTGTGCGGCGTGGGTAGTGCAGGCACTATTACCGGTTGCGGTCGCCGACTGAAAGAACTAAACCCCGCCATAGAAATAATTGCTGTGGAACCTGCCGCATCGCCCGTACTGTCGGGAGGAAAAGCCGCGCCGCACATTATTCAAGGTATCGGAGCAGGATTTGTACCCGAAAATTACGAAGCCAAAGTAGTGGATAAAATTATTCCTATCGATAATATGGACTCCATTCGTATATGCCGCACCGTAGCCAAAACGGAAGGTTTATTGCTAGGCTTTTCGGGAGGTGCTGCACTGTGTGCTGCCACACAATTAGCCAAACAAGATGCTTACAGCGGAAAAAACATTGTCGTTATTTTCCCCGATTCGGGAGAACGCTACTTATCTACTGTACTTTTTGACGACGAAAAACTTCCTTTATAATTTTTGGCAACAAATAATACGATTTTCAAAAGATTTTACGTACCTTTGCAAACTCAAAAAAGGAAAGATGCCAGAGTGGTCGATTGGGCCGCACTCGAAATGCGGTGAACGGGTAACTGTTCCGGGGGTTCGAATCCCTCTCTTTCCGCAAACAGTTAAAAACACCGAAAATCAATCTTTTAAAAATTTAAAAGATTGATTTTTTTAATATAAAATTTTTGCAAGCATAAAAATATACATAATTGATTATAAACATAATACAACAACTATTTGTTTCTTTATTGTTCACTGTTTAATTTAAAAAAGACAAATTGTAAAACCTTTATTAGAATTGAATAATTAAAATTTTTAAAAAAAATGCTGTTTTAAAAATAATTTATTATATTTGCGATTATAAAATTTAAAATTAAAACGACTGTTTTTTCGATAAACTAGAACAGATTAATTTATAACTGAATTTATAAAATTACTAATCTAATAAAATAATCAGCTATGAAAAAGTTTTTTACATTGCTTATGTACACAAAGAAAATGACAAGCAAAACGCTAATTTCCATTACTTTGATGTTTTGTGCATTATTATGCAGCAGTAACTTGCACGCATTAAGCGCACAACGAGCCACTATTTCATCTGTTAGCAGTTCTCCTGATGCTTCAACATCGTGGATTTATGGAGAAAATGCAGATTACCTGAAAGCAGGTAATAACCTTAGCTCGAATCCACCAGTATATGTTGATCAGAAGATGACCGGTTATACCATATATGTATTACAAGCAGGGGATGCAATAACATTTACTATCAACCTCAATGCAAAATACCGCGTTACATCTGCCAATCTTTGTGGAGTTATATGGATATCATCTGGACCTAGCTGGAGAGGGGTTAAAGATATTTCCATGAAATACAAACTCAACAGCGGAGATGCTTGGACTGCAACTTCCACT
>DUQS01000030.1 GCA_012837685.1 Bacteroidales bacterium | reverse complement strand
TATTGGGAGGCGGTCAAAAACGCGATTTGAGTGAAAAAATAAATCAACTTTTCAACTCTGACAATCAAGTATGTATGTTTCCTGCAGGAACTTGTGCAAAAAAAATAAAAGGAGAAATAGTGGAAATGCCGTGGAAAAAAGCGTTCGTCAAATATGCAAAAGCCTCGCAGCGCGACATTATTCCCATACATTGCACGGGACGCAATTCCAATTGGTACTATTTTTTGTCCGACATCAGTCGCTTGTTCAAATTGAAAGTAAATCTCGGTATGTTTTATTTAGTAGATGAACTTTTTAAGCACAAACACCATTCTTTCGACGTAACTTTTGGAAAACCAATATCTTGGGAAAAACTCGACAATAGTAAATCGGATTTGCAATGGGCTGCCGAAATACGAGAAACAGTCATTGAATTAGGCAAAAAATAATAATTTTATACTTAAGAAAATATAATAAAAATTTAAAATAACAGGTTATGAAATCTATCATTACTCCTATTGACAAAAATGTAATCCGCCGCGAATTGAATGATGAACGGTTTTTAAGGAAAACCAACAAAGCACAAAACGAAATCTATATCATAAATGCGCACAATGCGCCGAATACGATGAAAGAAATCGGTCGTTTGCGAGAAGTTTCGTTTCGACTCGGCGGAGGTGGAAGTGGCAACGAAATAGATGTCGATGAATTCGATTTCATGGAAAAGCCCTATCAACAAATTATAGTGTGGAATCCGGATGCCGAAGAAATTATTGGCGGCTACCGTTTCATACACGGTAAAAACGTAACGCTCAAACCCAACGGGCAACCGCTGATAGCCATGGAGCATCTTTTCAAATTTTCAGATGAATGGGTACAAAACGACTTGCCTCACACTATGGAATTGTCAAGAGCTTTTATACAGCCAAAATACCAATCGGCACAAATGGGATTGAAAAGCCTTTTTTCACTCGACAATTTATGGGACGGCATCGGTGCTCTCATCGCCTCTTACAGCGACATCAAATACCTCATTGGTAAAGTTACCATCTATTCGATTATGGAAGAAAAAACACGCAACGCCATCATTTTCTTCCTTGACAAATTTTTTGGCAACCACGACGGTCATATCACTCCAAAAGAGGAGATAAGTGTTCCCGACAACCAGAAGAAAGAGTTGGAACGTCTTTTTTCTGAAAAAGAATACAAAGACAACTACCGCATCTTGCAAAATTACGTCAAACATTTTGGCGAAACTATTCCGTCGCTCATCCATGGATATATTGAACTTTCATCGAGTATGCAGACTTTCGGAACAGGTTTTGATAAAGATTTCGGAGACATCTATGACACCGGCATGATGATTACGGTAGATGATATATACGCTGCCAAACGTGCCCGTTACGTGGAAACTTTCCTTGATACGCATTCCGGTGAAATACCAAAACTAAAACTATAAATCATGGTCATCATCCTTTTCTCGCTGCTTGGTGTAGCGGCTTTGACTGTTTTAATTGTTTTTATAGTAAAAACCAAACCGCAAAAATCGGAAGAAGAACCGCAAGAGATTCCGGCAGACTGCTGCGGAGCACATGCCGTATGTGAGCGCGACAATCTGCTATCGACCACCAGCCAAATTATCTATTTTGATGACGAAGAATTGGACGTTTTGACCGGCAAAATGCCGAATAGTTTTTCAACCGAAGAAATGACAATGCTCGAAAACGTATTTTACACACTGAAAGAACAAGATGTGGCAGGATGGTTGGGAAGTTTGCAACTCCGCAACATACAACTTCCCAACAATTTGCGCGACGAAGCTCTGCTTATCGTGTCCGAACGTCGTGCGAAAACCACCTCTATTTAATTTATTCAGAATACAAAGCTACTTGTACACTATTTTTCATTCTTTCAGACAAACACATTACATTAAATAATTATTGTACCTTTGCAAAAAATATAAAATTACAAAATTCACCACTTATGGCACAACCAACCTCTTCCCGATTACTTTCGTTAGACGTTTTGCGCGGTATTACCATCGCCGGTATGATTACCGTAAATAACCCCGGTTCATGGTCGCACATTTACGCACCATTAAGACATGCCGCATGGAATGGTCTCACGCCTACCGATTTGGTTTTCCCGTTCTTCATGTTCATCATGGGAGTTTCTATGTATTTGTCGTACAAAAAGTTCGATTTTAAGTTTTCAAATCAGACATTTTTCAAACTGTTGCGCCGTTCGGTACTTTTATTCCTCATCGGGTTGGGATTGAATTACTTCGGGCTCATTTGTCGCGGTTTTTCATCACTACGCGAAGTTGATATGGGATTCGGAGACCGTTTGCTGCAAGTGTTTATCTATAACTTGGAAAATCTGAGAATTTTAGGCGTACTGCAACGTTTGGCATTAGTATCGTTTTTCGGTTCGCTTACTATTTTAATTGTGAAACCCAAACATATACCGTGGCTTATCGGCGGCATACTTGTTTTTTATTGGATTTTAATGGTTGGCTCAAACAGCCTCGAAGCAAACGCTACCAACTTGGTTGCCATTATGGACACCGCCATTTTAGGCGCATCGCACATGTACAAAATCGGCGGCATACCTTTCGACCCGGAAGGTCTTTTGAGTACATTGCCTTGCATTGCGCACGTACTAATAGGCGTTACCGCCGGTCGCATTATCGACACTAATAAAGACAACGGAGTTCGTATTCAAAAACTCTTTATTTTGGGTTCGATAATTCTTTTCATTGGCTTTTTAATGGATTACAGCTTCCCCATTAACAAAACGTTATGGTCATCGAGCTATGTTTTAGTAACATGCGGTTTGGCTTTATTGCTTTTGGGTCTGCTCATTTGGATTATCGACATCAACGGAAAGCGCAAATGGTGCGTATTTTTCGAAAGTTTCGGCATCAATCCGATGGCTATCTTCGTTTTGGCAGGCATCATTTCGAACCTTATCAGCAATATCGGTTTTACCTATGCAGGCAGCTGGACTTCTATCAAAGGCTTCATTTACAATTCATTGTTAGTGCCGGTTTTTGGAAATCTTTTCGGTTCGTTGGTATTTGCTCTCCTGTTCATTGTTCTTTGTTGGAGCATTGCTCATATCCTATACAAAAAGAAAATCTACATTAAAATATAATTTTGATGTTTCATCGAAAAAAGCCTCGCAAAAATTTGCGAGGCTTTTTTACCGGTAGTCTTGTATTACAATTATTTAGCGCAAATTTACAAATTTACGGATTGACAAATTTACCCCCAACCACCAGCAAGAGGCTAAACACTACACATTACACACTAAACAATCATAATGAGGGGCAAAAAAAAGCATTAAATTTATTTG
>DUQS01000029.1 GCA_012837685.1 Bacteroidales bacterium | reverse complement strand
GCAGGTCCCGAACCGATAATAAGGCAATCTATTGTTTCCATAATCTAAAAATTTTAGTACATATTTTAAATGGCAAATTTAAGCAAAAAAAATGAATTTACGAAAGAATATGTCCATTCGAAAAACATAAAAACGCATTTATCGGCAGCGCGACACCTTCACTGAACAGACACCATACTTTTTACTTTGTAATGTTAATTATTATTACTATTTTTGCACGTTAAAAAACCATTTATTGAAATTCTGCTAACTATTTGTAACAGTGGTTATTTTGCTCTTTTCATTATCATTGTCGCGGGCTAATTCATCGGCAAAATAGAACTAAAAGGCAAATTATTAATAGTGTTCGTTTAACTTATTACTAAAATATTTTTTCACATGAAAAAAAGTCCATTACAAATTGCAAGGGCATCATATCAGCCCAAATTGCCTGCCGTTTTCAAAGGCAATGTAGCATTGAACGAAGGCGCTGCCACTCAATCGGTAGCTGACCAAGACGAAATTAAGGCACTCTTCCCCAACACTTACGGAATGCCTATTATTAACTTTACTGCCACCGAAACCGCCAAAAGCTATCCTGCAATAGCCGTCGGTGTTATTCTGTCGGGCGGACAAGCTCCGGGCGGACACAACGTTATTTCCGGCTTGTTCGATGGTTTGAAAAAACTCAATCCCAACAACAAATTGTACGGTTTCTTAGGAGGTCCGAGTGGTTTGGTCGAACATAAATATATGGAACTTACCGCCGATATTGTTGACGAATACCGCAACACAGGCGGATTTGACATTATTGGCTCGGGACGTACCAAATTAGAAGAAGTAGCACAATTTGAAGAAGGCGAAAAAATATGCAAAAAATTGGGTATCAAAGCTATTGTTATCATCGGTGGCGATGACTCCAACACCAACGCATGCGTTTTGGCTGAATACTACAAAAACAAAAACGCCGGAATTCAAGTTATCGGCTGCCCAAAAACCATTGATGGCGACCTGAAAAACGAAATGATTGAAGCATCGTTTGGTTTCGACACAGCTTGTAAGGTTTATTCCGAACTTATCGGTAACATACAACGCGACGCCAATTCCGCAAAAAAATATTGGCACTTCATTCGATTGATGGGACGTTCTGCATCGCACATCACTCTTGAATGCGCCCTGCAAAGCCAACCCAACATTTGCATTATATCGGAAGAAGTGGAAGCCAAAAATATGACCCTGAACGACATTGTGGACGAAATTATCAAAGTCATCGTAAACCGTGCCAATCATGGGCTTAACTTCGGCACTATACTGATTCCCGAAGGTTTGATAGAATTTATTCCGGCAATGAAACGCCTGATAGCCGAACTCAACGATTTGCTGGCAAGCAACGGAGAATTTAATTCATTGACAACCGACGACGAAAAACGCCAATATGTAAAAGCAAAATTGACTGAAGAAAGCCGTTTGGTTTACTCAGACCTGCCTAAAGGCATAGCCAAACAGCTGACACTCGACCGCGACCCTCACGGCAACGTTCAAGTTTCACTTATCGAAACAGAAAAGATGCTGATAGAAATGGTTGCCAAAAAATTGGCTGCTTTAAAAGCACAAGGTATCTACAAAGGTAAATTTGCGGCAATTCACCACTTCTTCGGCTACGAAGGTCGTTGTGCAGCGCCGTCCAATTTCGATACCGACTACTGCTATTCGTTGGGCTACACTGCTTCGATACTGATTGCTGAGAATAAAACCGGTTATATGTCGTCCGTGCGCAATCTTACCGAATCTGCCGACCAATGGATTGCCGGTGGTGTACCCATCACTATGATGATGAACATGGAACGCCGCCATGGTGAAATGAAACCCGTAATACAAAAAGCATTGGTTCGTTTGGACGGCGCACCGTTCAAATATTTCGCAACACATCGCGTTGAATGGGCTAATGAAGACACCAGCTACATTTATCCGGGTCCCATTCAATATTATGGACCTAGCGAAGTGTGCGACCAACCCACCCACACGTTGCTTCTGGAACAAGGCAAAATGATTTAATCAATTTTTTATCAATAAAAAGGGGAACTTTCAGAAGTTCCCCTTTTTTGTAGCTATTGCTATTTTATGCCTGAATAAGGTATTCTTTAGCAACTTTTTCAACACAGTCGGACAGACGTTCATTTTCTTCCATTATGTCCATGTAGTAAGTACCGGACAAGTAAGAATAATTACCTTCGCGGACATTGTTGATACTAAGCTGTTTGGCTTTGTAACGCAAAGTGTTTACCGTTTTTTCGGTGGACAATATTGCATCACTATTTTGCATTATGTTCTTGTTGTTCACCAATTGTATCAATGAATCAATTTGCCGTTTCGTCAAATCAAACATCTTTTGGATATTATGAATTTGTTCATCGGTGAAAACAATCTTCTCTTTATTACGGCGCGCCGCTGCTTTAGCGATGTTAAAACAGCAGTCGGCAACGCTCTCTATTTCGGAAACTACATTTAACTTACGGCGAATATCTTTTTTAACTTGCTCATTCACAGTTGAATAGGAGACCTCAAAAAGATAGTTGGCTATGGCTGTTTCCGCTTCATCACTCGCCTGCTCATAGCTTTCGATGTTTTTCATAGCATCCGACCTATCCTTTGCCTTATAGTCATCCATTACAAAACGTTCCACTTTAAACAACATCTTTTGCGTGCGTTCCGCAAAATGGGCTATTTCCTTATCTGCTTCCAACAACGACAATTCGCCCATGGATAAAATATTGGATGTAATGTATTTCAATTTAAATTCGTTTTCGTCTTCGCCTTTTCTGGGTTTTATCAAGAAACATACAACTTTTTCATAAATTTTTACAAACCAAATCATTATGAGTACATTGATGGTGTTAAAAAGCGAATGGAACATGGAGAGCGAATAGAGCGGGTCGGGATCAATACTACCGCCCAACGACACTATCCATTCCACTAAATCGCAAAAAGGATGAAAGAAAATCAAAACCCACGTAACACCAAACACATTGAACAGCGTATGCGATAGAGCTGCACGCTTAGCAGTGGTATTAGCCGGAATTGCCGCCAAGTTCGCCGTAATTGTTGTTCCGATATTTTCGCCCAACACCATAGCTGCCGCCACATCGAGCGAAATCCAACCATTGTTCATTATTACCAGCGTAATCGCCATAGTGGCACTCGATGACTGCATAATGATGGTAAGCACCGTACCGATAAGCACAAACAGCAATATCGAACCGAAATCCGACCCGTTATACTGTTTCAAAAATTCCAGCATAGCAGGATTGGAATTGATGTCGGGAACGCTGTTTTTCAGAAAATCGAGCCCAATAAACAGCAGCGCAAAACCCACCAATAATTCTCCAAACGATTTCCTTTCATCTCTTTTAGAAAAAAGAAGCGGAATGGCTAGACCGATAGCCGGTACTGCAATATCGGAAATACTAAACTTGAATCCCACCAACGATACTAACCATGCAGTAACCGTAGTACCGATATTGGCACCCATAATTACGGAAATGGCTTCGCACAACGTAAGCAATCCTGCATTGACGAAGCTGACCACCATTACGGTAGTTGCCGACGACGATTGTATAACTGAAGTTATCAGTAAACCCGACATCACACCCATGAAACGGTTGCGCGTCATTGTGGCAAGTACTTTGCGCATGCGGCTTCCCGCCACTTTTTGGAGAGATTCGCTCATCATTTTCATTCCGAAAAGGAACAAACCTAATCCGCCGCATAAATTAAGAAAATCAAAAAATGAATAGTTCATAAAAATTTTATTTAGTCTTATTTACTGTTTTGAAGTGACAGTAATTCAGCAACTTGTTGCGAAGAAAGAGCTATTGCTTCCGACACCGTCTCGTAATTGTAAGGAATAAATTTAAACACCATGCACCGTGCAAACGAACCGTCGGCTGACGTTAATATTTCTAACTTCAAACCTTTTTCTTCTTTACTGAAATATTTTTTGAACGCCTTGTAATTATCACCTTTCAACAATGTTATCAAATTTTCGGGACTAAGACCTTCAAAATATAAAACGGTACATGCCAACAATTGCTTAGTCTCCTTTACAAAGTAACGGTTCTTTGCTGTGAATAGTTTTATTATAGCCATCATAACTGCAACGCACACAACCAACCATAACGTG
>DUQS01000028.1 GCA_012837685.1 Bacteroidales bacterium | reverse complement strand
CCATTTTTTGCGCAAATCTGGCATCCGTTGCACGGCAAAGACGAAAACAACGTCTATGGCGAAGAAATCTTTGAAGGTTGGGAAAAATAAATAACAGTCAAATTTTTGAAAATAAATTACATGAAAAAAATAGTTTTATTTGCAGCATTAATTTTGCCACTGTCGGCAAATAGTCAAGATAAAATTGTACCGATAAAGTTCGGCGATATGGAGAGTTGGACGGTACGTTACATTAAAGAATCGGGTATGTTGGGCGGTAAGATAAAAACACTTTATGTACTTGGTCCTACCGATACTATCGATTGTTTGAACGGCAATAAATGTTATGATTATACCCAAACCTGCTGGGGAATTTCCAACGCATTTGCCAGTCCTGCCGGAATAGACAAAGCTGCTAATACCACTCAGCCGGAGCCGCGCGGTAATGGGACCTGTGCCCGTTTAGATACCCGCATCGAAGCTGTAAAAGTGTTGGGTTGTATTGATGTAGAGGTGTGCATAGCAGGAACGCTGTTTTTGGGAAAGGTGATTGAACCGGCAAAAAACGTCAATGACCCGTACAGCATTATCGATATGGGCATACCTTTTACCGAAAAACCAAAAGCTGTGATGCTCGACCTGAAAGCGCGTGTTAATCCTGAGCGTAAAGTGTTGAGAGCTACCGGTTTTTCCAAGAAAAAATGGTTCGAAGGACACGATGAACCGGAAGTGTATGTCTATCTTCAACAGCGTTGGGAGGATGCAAAAGGCAATATTTTTGCAAAACGCATCGGAACAGCGCGCCAACGTTTTGAAAAATCAATTCCGACGTGGCAAAATAATTACTGTGTGAACATTCATTATGGCGACATCACTACGCGTAGCGATTTTAAAAAACACCAAGGACTTTTTCCTGACGGTGGTCAATTTAAAGCTCTTAACAGCAAAGGCAAAATGGTAAAAATTCAGGAAGTAGGTTGGGGGACTGCCGCTGATACGCCGACACATGTTATTTTAATGATTACTGCCGGATGTTACCCCGCTTTTTACGGTATGCCCGGTAACTCTCTTTGGGTGGACAATGTAAAATTTGTGTACTAAATATCCCCTTTTTTAGGTATTGTGTTTAAAAGTGAAACAGTGTAACTTTGCAACGAAATACAAAAAGGAAAATAAAAGCACTATTTTTATATGACAAATAATGTTCTTTTTCCGTTTCTTCTGACAGCTCTTGCAGGGCTTTCTACCGGTATTGGAAGTGCTATTGCTTTGCTGGCGCGTAGAACGAACAAAAAATTTCTATCTTATTCGCTGGGTTTTTCGGCAGGTGTAATGATTTATGTCTCTTTTGTAGAGATACTTTCCGAATCGAAAACAGTATTGATTGATGCCTACGGTACTACCAAGGGCAGTCTTGCTACTATCTGTTACTTTTTCGGTGGAATGTTGCTGATTGGTCTTATTGACCGTTTGGTGCCGTCGTTTGGAAATCCTCACGAAATGCGTTCTGTCGAAGATATGGATAAACCGCACACTTCAAATTCAAAATTGATGCGTATGGGCGTATTTACGGCTATTGCTATTGCCGTGCACAATTTTCCTGAGGGTATTGCTACGTTTGTCAGTTGCTCCATGGGCGACCCTGCATTGGGTATTGCTATTGCGGTAGCTGTTGCTTTACACAATATACCTGAAGGCATTGCTGTTTCCGTTCCCATTTATTATGCTACGGGCAGTAAGAAAAAGGCTTTTTGGTGGTCGTTCTGTTCCGGTTTTTCCGAGCTTCTTGGTGCTGTTTTGGCTTATTTTGTGCTGACGCCGTTTTTGTCGCCTACGTTGATGGGTGCCATGTTTGCGATTGTTGCGGGGATTATGGTTTTTATCTCTTTCGATGAGATGTTGCCGGCTGCACGTGAGTATGGCGAACATCACATTTCCATTTACGGATTAATTAGCGGTATGATTGTTATGGCAGTCAGTCTGGTTTTTCTGTAGTAATGGTTTAAATAAAGTCTGTTATGGGGCATCATTATCACACGCACAGGATTACTTCGTTGAATAAAGCGTTTGTTTGGGGCATTGTGCTCAATGTTGCGTTTGGCGTTGGATGGTGTTCCGACTTCCATTGATACGGATAAAGTGCTGGTGGCGGCGCGTGCCTGCGACAATGTAAAAGATATTCATCATTGGCACATTTGGGCGATGAGTACCACCGAAAATGCTTTCACGGCGCATGTTGTCATTGACGACCTTAGCAAGATGGAAGCTACTAAACAGGAAATAAAGGAAAAATTGGCAACGTTCGGTATTACGCATGCCACGCTCGAATTTGAGGACAGTTCGTACCGTTGCACCGACATAGGTGTCGTTTAAATTTCAGTGATGTCTATCAAATTATTGACAATAGCGTAAATGGTAAGTCCTGCCGGACTGTGGATACATAGTTTGCTTGCTATGTTGCGGCGGTGAGTGATGACCGTATTGGTAGAGATGTGCATTAAATTGGCAATTTCTTTGTTGGTTAATCCTTTCGCCACGCCGATAACAATCTCCTTTTCGCGCTGGCTCAATTCTTTTTCTTTTTCCTTTTCGTCAATCGGTTCTGCTTGGCACATTTGGTGTAGAATGGCACAGATGCTTTCTTCATCATCGTAAATGGAAAAAGCGTGCTCATATTTAGCTATCGTATTTTTCGAAACAGCAGAAGTGATTAGTGCAACTGTTTTTAGACCTTTCGGTAGCTGTTGTGCGGTTCTTTCCGTTTCTATTTCAAATTGCGGGTTGATAATCAAGATATTGGGCTTCTGAATAGTCAATGTTTCGTGGAATAGTACAGGCGAAGCTATCTCGATGATTTGCAACCGCAAATTATCTATTCTGTTGAGTAGAGCGATTAGTCCGTTGCGTACAATGGTAGATTTTTCGGCAATGGCAACGCGGACGTATAGTTGATTTGCGTTCATCGATTTAAAATTTGTTTTTCAAGTTTCAAAATGGCAGGAATTAAAATAACATCTTCTATCATGCAATGATTGGTCAATTCCTTGTTACACGAAAAAATGTCCTCTAGAGCCGAATTCAGCAACAAATTATTCTGTTCGGCGGGATAATATTTTATGATGATATTTTTCAGTTCGGACAACCGTGCTTCTACGTGGCTGTCGTTCAATGGATGGTGTCCTTCTGCAAAAACCATTGCATTGTAGTTGTCTCTGCATTTCCCTTGCAATAGTTCGGTCATGTATTGAAACAATTTATGGTCTTCGTCGTCCATGTGGTGGCGCATTTCTAAAGCATATTCATCGAACGAACGTAGGATGAGTGTTTGTATTTTTCCGTTTGCATCCATTTCCATTGCTTTTACCAATTTTTTGCGGATACGCGGCAAACGAAAATTCAGAAAATAATGATGCGAATGGCGCAGATAGTCTATTACAGAGGTTATGGAAATAGTAGTTTCATCTTTGATATACGAAGTACCTTGGTGTATTACATTGACGATGCACAAAAAAGTAGCGCAATCAACGTTGTGTTTGTCGCAGACTTGTTGCACTGTCGCCTCTCCGAAACCCAATGGGATTTCAAAACGGTTGAGTACTTGCAGCATAGCATCATCCGAGCAAACGATATCACAAAGTTTGTCGGTAGGTTTGTACGAGGTAGGATTTTGTTTCATAAGTTATTGTTTTTTACAGCGTTTCACCATTTCGGGGTGTGTGTTAATATAGTAGTTCATCGCTTTGTAGCCGTATTGGTAAATTTCGCGATAATTATTAAAATTGGCTTCGTTGTACTTTTGAATGGCTGCCGATTCGATGAGAAAATCGCATAGTTCGCGACCCTTCAACGAATTTTGGTGCAGTGCGGCACGTATGGATTGTATCACTACGTCGCGTGTCCTTTTGAAAGGTCTGTTTTCTAAATAAGGCGTTACATCGACACCAATAAGTACACGGCATTGGTTGTGTATGGCTTGTGCCGGAAAGTTGTTCAGTGCGCCGCCGTCGATATAATGCACGCCATCAATAATTTCCACTTCAAAAATGCCGGGAATGGCAGCCGAAGCGGCAACGTATTCTTTGAGTTGATTGCCGCTACCCACAATTTTGTAGGTGCCGTTATCAATATTGCTGACACAGGCATAGAAATGTAGCTTGAGGCTGTCGAACGAGTTGTGCGGAATGAGTTCGGTGAATATTTTTTTGACGGCATCGTGGCTCGACAATCCCAATTCGCCGACATGATTGTAGGTAATGAGATGACTTATTTTATACATTTTTCTTTCCGTTACCAAATCTAAAATTTTGAGTGGTGCAATGCCTTGTGCGTAGAGTGCGCCAATGATAGCTCCCATACTTGTTCCCGCTATGTGGGTGGGATAGATGCCGTGTTCTTCCAATGCCTGTAGGGCACCGATGTGTGCATAGCCCAATGCGCCGCCTCCGCTTAGCACTAAACCTATTCCGTCCTTTTTTTGTGCTGTTGCCGTTGTGATAATGGTGATTAACGTTACTAATGCGATGATTTTTTTCATGATTTCTTTTTCGTTAAAATGGGTTTCAATAATTGACCGGTGTAAGATTTTGTGCATTTTGCCACAGTTTCGGGTGTGCCTTCGCAAATGAGATACCCGCCATTTTCACCGCCTTCCGGTCCTAAATCGATGATGTGGTCGGCACATTTTATCACTTCCATATTGTGTTCAATGACAACTAAACTGTGTCCTTTGGCTACTAAATTGTCGAATGCTTTGAGCAGCACTTTTATGTCGTAGGTGTGAAGTCCCGTTGTTGGTTCGTCAAAAATGAAAAGCGTTGGTGTGTTGCTTTCTTCCGCCAAAAACGATGCCAATTTTACACGTTGATTTTCGCCACCCGACAGCGTACTTGACGATTGCCCTAATTTTAAATAGCCGATACCGACATTTTGCAACGGCTTCAAACGTTTTACAATGCGTTGTGTGATAGCACTTTTGTCGGCTGAAAAAAACTCAATAGCTTGGTTGACGGTCATTTCGAGTATGTCGTACACATTTTTCCCTCGATAGTTGGCTTCTAAAACGTCCGATTTAAAACGGCGTCCGTGGCACACATCGCATGTCAGCACTAAATCCGCCATAAACTGCATTTCTACTGTTACTGTGCCTTCGCCTTGACAGGCGTCGCATCGTCCACCATCGACATTGAACGAAAAATGTGCCGGAGTAAAATTCATCTGCTTAGAGTAGGGTTGTTCGGCAAATAGTCGTCTTATTTCATCGTAAGCTTTCAGGTAAGTTACAGGATTGGAACGTGAAGATTTTCCTATGGGACTTTGGTTAACAAATTCAACGTTGGAAATGAGGTGAAAGCTGCCTTTTATGGTGTCCAAAGTGCCTTTTCCTTCAGCATAACCGTTCAATTTACGTTTCAGGTTGGAGTAAAGCACATCGCGTATAAGTGACGATTTGCCCGACCCGCTAACGCCTGTAACTACTGTCAGCACATTCAACGGAAATTTAACATTGATGTTTTTTAGATTATTTTGCGTAGCACCAATTACTTCAATATAGTTCGCCGATTTGCGTCGAGTAACGGGCAAATCGATGCTTTTTTCCCCTCTCAAAAAGTTCAAGGTGTGTGATTCGTCACATTTTATCGTGTTGAGTTGCGAAGTGGGTGATTGAAACAGTATGTTGCCGCCAAGTCTGCCGGCACCGGGACCAATGTCTATAATGTAGTCGGCTGCGCGCATAATGAGTTCATCGTGTTCCACAACTACCACCGTATTGCCGATGTCGCGTAGTTGTTTCAAAACGCTTATCAGTTGCATGGTGTCGCGTCCGTGCAAGCCGATGCTCGGTTCGTCGAGAACGTAGAGCGAGCCAACTAGAGAACTCCCCAGTGATTTTGCTAAATTGATGCGTTGACTTTCGCCACCCGATAGCGTGTTCGATTGTCGGTTCAGTGTGAGATAACCCAAACCGACTCGCATTAAAAAGTCAAGTCGGGTAGTAATTTCGGTCAACAGCCGTTTGGCAGCCATCTGTTCGTGTTTGGTCAGTTTGAGTTGCGCAAAAAACGTTACCAATTCGGAAACAGGCAAATTTACCAATTCGGGAATTGATTTTCCGCCGACTTTTACCCACGAAGCCTCTTTTTTTAGGCGTGTGCCGCCACATTCCGTACAGACGGTTTTGCCGCGGTAGCGTGCCAACATCACTCGGTATTGAATTTTATATTGCTGTCCTTCTACCCATTTGAAAAAAGCGTTAATGCCTTGAAAATATTCGTTGCCCGTCCATATTAAATTTTGTTGTTCGCGCGTGAGTTGGTTGTAGGGTTTGTGTATGGGAAAATCGAATTTGGCGGCGTTGTAAATCAATGCTTTATTCCATTCGTTCATTTTTTCGCCACGCCAGCACATCACTGCTTCTTCGTAGATGGAAAGGTT
>DUQS01000002.1 GCA_012837685.1 Bacteroidales bacterium | reverse complement strand
TTTCGGTAAAAGGTATGCCCATATCGATAATGCTATACGGGTCATTGACGTTTTTTGCCGGTTCAATCACCTTTCCCAAAAATAGCGTTCCTGCTATGCACACCTCTACATCAATACAACCCAACACTTTTACAGCTTCGATGCGGGTATCCAAGCGGGCACAGGTTCCGTTGCCGCGCGGCTCCGGCTGAGTGGTATTGGCTGCTTTGTCTATTCCGGCAGGACTGGCAAATGCGTTGGAAATTCCCCAGCAGGTTTTGGAGTAATCATAACATTTATTGCCGTTCAGACAATCAATAGTATCGGTAGGACCAAGTACATAAAGTGTTTTTATCTTACCGCCCAACATACCCGATTCTTTAATGTAGCGTACCGTCCAACTCTCCATATCGCCGAACTTTATCGGTACAATTTTATCTTGACTATTTGCCGACAGTGGCAAAATTAATGCTGCAAATAAAACTATTTTTTTCATGTAAATTATTTTCAAAAATTTCTGAATATATTTACTTTTCCCAACCTTCAAAGATTTCTTCGCCATAGACGTTGTTTTCGTCTTTGCCGTGCAACGGATGCCAGATTTGCGCAAAAAATGGATTTCCTTTGGCAATTTCGTCATAGTTCCACGGCGTTGGCAAACATTCGGGACACCAATGACCGCCTTGCAAAATCAACACCGGTGAAGCCTTAAATTTGTGACCGAATTGACATTCCCACTCCAATGGCGTACGAAAATCGCCTTTCGTCATTGTTGTACTCAAGCACTTGCCACCACGGAACGTTGCCGCTTGGCGCATATCATCAATAGTCCATTCCTCACGCGGTTTCGATTCATCGTAGCCATGGTCGATATGGACAATGTCCGTTTCGCTCGGATGCGACAAATCTTGATGTTTCCAATCGGGAATGTTTTTCCAATTCTCTATTGAACCATAATAGGCGTTAATACGATTTTGGTCGTTATCTTTAATCCAACTTTGCGTGCCCCACTGTTTTTTGAACGCCATCGGACGCATTGCCCATTTTATGATGAATGTCGGAACAATTGCCGCCAAATGGAAGAACCAAGGCACTTGCCGTCCCATTTGTTTAAAATAATCTTCCACCGGAATATTGGCACGAAAATGCAAGTAATTTTCCAACACATCGGAATCTAAATACCACTGTCCGTGAAAGTTGCGCAACACAAACCATTCAGGATTAAAGATTTTTTCGGGAGGCGGACACGAAATTGTTTTCAGTAGCAAACACTCAAATTCGTAATTGCTCAAGCGATATTCTTTTCCGCTGCCGATATTGTAAAAACGGTTCCAAAACTCATCGGGCACATTATCCTCACACAAGTTTGCCAACACACGACCGCTATCTTCTACCGTTGCCCATTCAAGCACGCCACGCAACGGCACATGAAACATAATCGGGTCGTAATTTTTAAGAATGGCAGGATAGAGAATACCTGACTGGCGCAGACTCACCCAATTTTTAATACCGCTTTCCACTATAGCCTGTTCGGCTTGCGTTTTGCTTATGGCGTAATGGTCATATACACTGATACATATCGGGTCGCCCGTGCGCCCCCAATGGATAGGCTCATTGCGGTCGCTGGTTTGCGCCACCGAACCAATGTAGCACACTTTTATAGCATCTGCATTGGGTTGCGCCAACACTGCTTTAGCCACATTTTGAGCAGCCAACAAATTTACGCGCCGCGTTTTATTAGGAAAATAATCGGCTGCCGGCGACACCATACCCCCGACATGCAACACATAATCAGCACCTTTGGTGGCGGCTAATACATCGTTGTAATTTGTTAAATCGCCCCAAACGACACGAATTTTATCGGCAAATGGAGCTAACTTTTTTTTATTAATTTTGCTGGGACGCGCCAATACGGTAATGTTGAAACGGTCGGTACGTTGCAACAATTCTTGCAATCCTGCCCAACCCATAACGCCTGTGGCACCTGTCAGAAATACGGTTTTTTTCGACATTTTCGTTGTGTTTTAGTAAACCTAACATAGGCTTGCAAAAGTAACAAAAAAACAGTTGCTAAGCAACACTTTGAAAAACCGCCAACAACTAGATTGAAAAAGCGCAACTATTTCGGAATAAAAAAGTATCTTTGTGCAACCGAATAAAATTTACTAATTGTTTACCCACATGAACCTGAAACAACTTTTTTATTTGCCTTGGTGGTTTTTCCAAGCACGATTTTTTGGTCGCAAACGACCGCTGCAAACAGTTCTTTTCATTAGCGACCGCTGCAATTTGAAATGCAAACATTGTAGCGTATATCAACAAACCAATCCACACAACATGACGTTCGACCAAGTGCGCGAACATTTAGTGTACTCGTATCAATTGGGCTCACGCTATGTCGATTTTGAAGGCGGCGAAGTGATGCTTTGGCGAGACGGCACACGCACCATTAACGATTTGATAGACGAAGCAAAACGCATCGGTTTTTTCAGTTGCACAATTACCACCAACGCACAACTGCCGTTTCAAAACAACCGTGCCGACAGCATTTGGGTCAGTCTCGACGGCATTGGTTCCTACCACGAGGCAGTACGCGGTAAAGGCACATTTGCCCGCTTAGAAAAAAACATCGCATCGTGCGGACATAAACACCTGAGCGTGAATATGGTAGTAAACACACTCAACTATCAAAGCGTGGACGAAACCATTGAATACGCCAAAAATAATCCGGCTATCGAAATGATTTCCATCAATTTCCACACACCGTTTCCCGATACGGAATATTTGATGATTGACAAGCAACTGCGTAACGAAATTATCGACAAAGTGATAGCGTACAAACGGCGTGGCTATCCGATTATGAATTCTATTTCGGGTTTGAAAAAGATGAAAGATATGCGATTTAAAAAACGTTGCTGGGTAACCAATTTTATCTATCCCGACGGCTCACGCGGCAATTGCATTGGCGAAAACACACCTATTTGCGACGACTGCGGCTTTTGCATGGCGGGCGAAATGGCTTCGGTGTTTGCTTTTGCACCCGACACTATTTGGGCAGGACTAAAATTGCGCGGATAACGGTCTGTTTGCCGCAAATCAAAAAAGGCTTCCGTTTTCGGAAGCCTTTTCTTTATATTACAAAGTAATAGAATTACTTATTTTGCAACAATGCTACATTAACCGCACAAGCAACAGTGCAACCTACCATCGGGTTGTTACCAATGCCGAGGAAGCCCATCATTTCAACGTGTGCCGGAACAGATGAAGAACCTGCAAACTGAGCATCGGAGTGCATACGTCCCATAGTGTCGGTCATGCCGTACGAAGCAGGACCTGCAGCCATGTTGTCGGGGTGCAATGTGCGTCCCGTACCGCCACCTGAAGCAACGCTAAAATAGGGTTTTCCTGCAAGAACACGCTCTTTTTTGTACGTACCTGCTACCGGATGTTGAAAACGAGTCGGATTGGTAGAGTTGCCCGTAATGGAAACATCTACATTTTCGTGCCAAAGAACAGCCACACCTTCGCGTACATCGTCAACACCGTAACAATTCACTTTTGCACGCGGCCCATTGCTGTAGCTAATACGTTTTACCTCTTTCAGTTCGCCCGTACCGTAGTCGAATTGCGTTTCTACATACGTAAAGCCATTAATGCGGCTGATAATCATAGCAGCATCTTTACCAAGTCCGTTCAAAATGCAGCGTAACGGATTTTTGCGTACTTTGTTTGCCATTTCGGCAATTTTAATAGCTCCTTCGGCAGCAGCAAACGATTCGTGACCGGCTACAAAGGCAAAACATTGCGTTTCTTCGCGCAACAGACGCGCTGCCAAATTACCATGCCCTATTCCTACTTTGCGGTCGTCGGCTACGGAGCCGCGAATACAAAACGCCTGCAAACCCAAACCAATGGCTTCGGCAGCTTCGGCAGCATTTTTGCAACCTTTTTTCAGAGCAATGGCTGTACCAACCACGTAAGCCCATTTGGCGTTTTCGAAACAAATCATTTGTGTTTCTTCGCACGTTTTATAAGGATCCAAACCTGCTTTGTCGCAGATTTCGTTTGCCTCTTCGATAGAGGAAATGCCGTTTTCTTTCAATGTAGCCAAAATTTGCTTCATACGACGGTCTTGCGATTCGAATTTAACTTTTCTAATCATAGTCTATTTCCTCCTTTAATTATTCTTTACGTGGATCAATCGATTTAACAACTCCCTCTTCGGCTTTAGTACGTCCGTAAGTTCCGGTTACTTTTTTCAAAGCGTCAGCAGTAGGCGTACCTTTTTTTAATTCGTCCATGAGTCTGCCCATGTGAACAAATTCATAGCCACATACCTCATCGTTTTTATCGAGGAACATTTTTGTAATGTAACCTTCGGTAAGTTGGAGGTAACGCGGACCTTTCACTTTTGTGCCATACAGCGTTCCTGTTTGACTAATGAGACCTTTGCCAAGGTCTTCCAAACCGGCGCCAATCATCAATCCCCCTTCAGAGAAAGCAGACTGCGTGCGTCCATAAGCAATTTGAAGGAAGAGTTCGCGCATTGCCGTATTGATGGCATCGCAAACAAGGTCGGTGTTCAACGCTTCGAGCAAAGTTTTGCCCGGAAGAATTTCCGAAGCCATAGCCGCTGAGTGCGTCATGCCCGAACAGCCGATGGTTTCAATCAGCGCCTCTTCGATGATGCCGTTTTTTACATTTAACGTCAGTTTGCACGCGCCTTGTTGCGGTGCGCACCAACCAATACCGTGTGTCAAACCCGAAATGTCTTTTATTTCTTTGACCTTCACCCATTTGCCTTCTTCGGGAATGGGCGACGGACCGTGATTAGGCCCTTTGGCGACACAACACATGTGTTCTACTTCGTGTGAATAAATCATACTTTTTCCTTGATTTGGTTTATTTAATAAATAAAATAGGTCGTATTCCTAATTTGCTGTGCAAAGATACAATTTTTTTCATACAATTCCTTATCATTATAAAATTCCACCGAAAATAGTTTTGCGTTGGTCAATTAAAACGAAAACACTACCTTTGCCGTATGAATGTAGAATTGTACATGGCAAAACGGTTTCATTTTAGCGAAAACGCCCAAAAGAACCGTATGTCGCGTCCGGCGATACGCATTGCTACCATTGGCATTGCCGTAGGATTGGCGGTAATGATTGTGGCTGTTGCCGTAGTAATCGGATTTAAAAACGAAGTACGTGACCAAGTGGTCGGATTTGGCTCACACATACAAATATCAGCCTATTCCAACGCTTCGGCTTACGACACACCGCCGATTGCACCGTCCGATTCGCTATTGGCAGAAATCTTTGCCCTGCCCAATGTTGCACACGTACAAAAAACAATTACCAAAACCGGTATTTTAAAAACATCGTCCGATTTTCAGGGTATCGTACTGAAAGGAGTTGATAAAGATTTCGACTGGACATTTTTCAAAAAAAACCTAACGCAAGGCAATCTGCCCGCCATAGGCGAAACAGCGACCAACGAAGCCCTTATTTCGCAACAAATTGCCAACGGTTTGCGTTTGCAGGTTGGCGACAAATTTATGGCTTATTTTGTCGATAAAAACATAAGAGCTCGCAGATTTTCCGTGTGCGGCATCTACACCACCAATTTTGCAGAATACGATAAACTGTTCATTATCACCGATATACGAACACCGCAAAAACTTAATAATTGGAACGATAATGAAGTTAGCCGCTTGGAAATTTGGACAAAAGATTTTGAACAAGTTGATGCCACCACCAACGAAATTTACTTCACCACCGCCAATCGTCCCGATAGCAATCAAACGCTCTACCAAACGCAAAGCATTAAAGAGTTAGTACCGCAAATTTTTGAATGGCTCAACCTTTTGGATATGAATGCTTGGATAATTTTGGTACTGATGTTTGCCGTAGCGGGTTTCAATATGATTTCGGGACTGTTGATACTGATATTGGAACGGACAAACACCATAGGTGTTTTGAAAGCACTGGGAGTCACCGACTGGAATATACGAAAACTGTTTTTGTATCAATCCGTTTTTCTCATCGGCAAAGGCATGATGTGGGGCAATCTTATCGGCGTGGGACTGGTCATAATAGAATACTTTTTCCACGTCATACCGCTCGACCCGTTGATGTATTATGTTAGCTACGTGCCTGTTACGCTTAATATTGGCTATTGGTTACTTATCAACATCGTAGTAGCAATTGTTTCGGTGGGCATACTCATTTTGCCTTCGTACCTGATAACAAAAATTTCTCCCGCCAAAAGCATAAAATTCGATTAACTTATTACTTTGTTTTGTTGTTTTATGAAAAATATTTATCTTTGCAGTGATTTTAAGTATTATTTATAAAAAAGGAGAGAATAGATTATGACAGCAAAATTTGGCGAAAATGCCGGCTTGGTATGGAATGCCCTTGCTAATGGCAAGCAAGAAATTAAAGCTTTGAAAAAAGCTACAAAACTGAACGACAAAGAGGTTTACGCAGCACTTGGCTGGTTAGCTCGTGAAGGAAAGGTAGAAATTACCGAACAAGAAAAAGACGTTTTTGTTTGCTTAAAGTAATGTTTTACCAACCGCAGTTTTTTAGCGCAAGTTTATAAACTTGTGCTTTTTTTTGTTCAGTTTCATAGATGATTTACAGATTTACAAATTGACAGATTTACAGTTTTTTATACAACTTGTTGCTTCAACCATGCAATTTCTTCTTTCCACAACGATGGGTCGGGAGTTTCTAAAATCAGCGGAATACCGTTGAAACGCGCATCGGACATTATCATGCGAAACAATTCTTTACCGATAAAACCTTTACCCAACACTTCGTGACGATCAACCCGCGTGCCTAAATCTTTTTTTGAGTCGTTGAGGTGCATTCCGCGCAAATAATTGAAACCGACAACAGAGTCAAACGTAGCGAATGTTTCGGTAAACGCTTTTTCGCCTATAAGATTGTAACCCGCCGCAAAAGCGTGTGCAGTATCGATGCAAACACCGATGCGACTTTTATCGTCCACCAAGTCGATAATGGTGCGTAAATGTTCAAAACGCGAACCGACATTAGTACCCTGACCGGCAGTGTTTTCTATCACGGCTGTTACGCCTTTGGTTTGTTGTAAAGCCAAATTAATAGACTCCGCCACTGTTTTTAGGCAATCGCTTTCGGAAATTTTCCCCAAATGGCTGCCCGGGTGAAAATTGAGGCGGTCAAGTCCCAACTGCTCACAACGATGCAACTCTTCGCGAAATGATTCCCGCGACTTTTTCAATCCTTCGGCATCGGGCGAACCCAAATTAATGAGATAACTGTCGTGCGGCAAAATTTGAGAAGGTGAATAGCCGTATTCGGCACACCGCCGCTTAAATTCTGAAATACTCCCTTCGGACAACGGCGGGGCAAACCATTGCCGCTGATTTTTGGTAAACAAAGCAAAAGCTGTCGCTCCTATTTCGTGGGCGTTGAGCGGAGCATTTTCCACACCACCCGATGCACTAACATGCGCTCCTATATATTTCATAATCAATAATTTATTTTAATTGCGTTATAATTTACAAACTTATTTTTGCGTTTAAAAATTCATCGGTAATCCATCTTTTCTGTGCAAAACTTTCTGCATACAAAATTAAGAATTGAATAATCAAAGATAGTATAAAAAATGGAAATAACATTGCCATAGGAGATATTTCTGCAAAACTGCCCAAATAAATTTGACATTTATAATCATTTTTCATACTTTTGTGCAATGACTGTTGTATGAATCGCTATTTAATCATATTCATATTCAGTTGGTTGTCGCTTTTGTTTTCCACAACGGCAATAAGCAACTGTCCCGCTCCCGTAAGGCTCTCTCACGAAGACGCCGGCAACGGATGTATTACATTGCATTGGGAACTGCCGTTAGCCAACAAAATGCTGATAACAAACCCTCTCCAACCAACGCGTGGCAGCCAACCACCTTACGACACCGTTAAAGCCATCGGCACCAAATTATTTACACCCGTTGCAACGAAAACTACTACAAATGCAGATGTGCTATTCGACCAATCGGAACTTATCACTTACAAAGGCATCGGTTACAACGGCGCAGATGTCAGTTCGCTTTACGGCAATATGACCTCATTAGGCGCCAACGCCAACCACAAAAACGGCTATTGGGTAGCCGACGATTTTACACTGACAGCCAACACCGTTATTGACGAAATAGATGTTTACGCCTACCAATCGTTTTATATCGGCGAAAAACCGCCCATCAAAAAAGTGTTCGTGCAGATTTACGACCGTTCGCCGTGCGATGGCGGCACTGTTATTTGGGGCAGCGACACCGCCAATGTGCCGTCTGTTGTTGAGTTTTCGGGCATTTACAGAGTGGGAGCCGATGTTACGGCACGCGACCGCGCCATCTATAAAGTTACCGCTTCCATACACACCATTTTACCGGCAGGCACTTATTGGGTAGCCGTGTCGTTTTCGGGAGATGTTTCTGCAAATATCTGGGCACCGCCACGAACTCTGCTCAACGCCACCAACACCGGCAATGCCTTGCAATACGGCACAGAAGGCTGGCAACCGTGGATTGATGCAGGCAGCGCCGGCACAATGGGTTTGCCGATGACTATTCGCGGAATATACAACAATACGCTGGAATTCAATATTTTCCGTAACAATGTTAAAATTAATTCTTCGCCGCTGACCGACCTTTTTTATTCCGATAGTACCATAGAAAAAGGCGCATCTTATTGCTACCAAGTGCAAGCCGTTTATGCCTCCTGCCAATCGGAACTTTCGCTGCCTCTCTGTGTGAAAACACTCGGATGTCCTTTGCCACAAAACGTTCGCACCGAAACCGCCAACGGACAATTCACTTTACGGTGGCAAGCTGTCGGAACGGAAAACGGATGGCGCGTTGTAGTGGCAGATACGGCAATCGTCAATTTCGAAGCGCATACTGCACATTTTGTAACGGATACGGTTTACACTCTGACCAATATCACATCAGGCAAACTCTACTATTGCTATGTACAATCCGATTGCGGCAACAACGAACGCAGTCAATGGGCAATGGCGAATTTAATAACCTTTCCGACCGAAATCGGCACTGACGGAAAATGCTATTACCTACTGACCAACGAAGCCGACCTCTGCAACTTCCGTGATTTGGTCTTTCTCGGACACGATACCATCAACGGAAAAATGACAGCCGACATTACTTTTGAAAATCTGTGGTATCCTATCGGCACAACTACACATCCTTATCGCGGCACTTTCGATGGTAACGGACACACTCTCAGCGAAATGAACGTGCAAATAGGATACAACGGGGCAGGACTATTCGGCGTAATAACCGGCGGTGCACACCTTAAAAATATTGGTATAAAAAGCGGCACTATTTGCACTTCGGGACAATATGCCGGTGGTATTGCCGGATATGCCATAGGAAAAGGATTGGTACAAATTGAACGATGCTATAATGAAGCAAACGTAGCCAGTCTTATTGAGCTGAAACGAGAAGCGCGCGCAGGCGGTATTTTAGGTTCCAACTGTTCCGACACGCTGACCGTACAAATAACATACTGCTATAACACAGGACACATAGGCAATTTTGGCAGCAATGCCGAACAGCAAAACGGCGGATTGTCCGGCTGGCTGGGAAACAACGCTCTTTTGAAAAGCTGTTTCAATTTAGGTTTTATCTACGGCGATTCGTTAGCCAATTCACCCATTGCACGCTTCAGTAGTGCTACGGTAAAAAACTGCTATTTCCAAGAACTGATTTTAGGAGAAGAACAACGCGACTATTTTACGCCAATAAATGATAAATATCTATTATCGAGTAAGTTAGCCTACGATTTAGACAACGGTGATTCACCTGAACGAACTGACTTTTGGAGTCAAGGAGAACAACATCCCATTTTGGCAGACAGTACCCATTTTTCTATTTACAAAGCCGTTTATTCTACAGATAATGCCGTTACTCTACGCACCAACTATTATGAAGCAAACAAGCTGACAGAAATTGAAACATCGCCGATGGGTTATGTGGCGCAAAGATTGCCTTCAATTATCAACAGTCGCGGCAATGCAGTGGCTTACGAAGGTTGGAATTTCGTTATGCCCACCGACAATGTGTCGATAACAGCCGATTATACTGAAAAAAACGCCAATATACCACTGTGGATCGAATCGTTTGAAAACTATGTGGCAGGTGGCAAAGTGGCACAACAGGCTGCTGAAATTTTCCCCGGTCGCTGGACAACATGGAACAATAAATTGGGAGAAGATGAAGATGCGGAAGTAAGTTCGGAACAAGCCTGCCACGGTGAAAAAGCAATGAAAGCCACCTTCGGCAACGACATTCTGCTACTGGTAGGCAAAAAAAGGGGAGCTTACGCATTAGATTTCAAAATGTTTGTGCCAAATAACAAAAACGCCTATTTCAATCTGCTTCACAGTTTCAACGGCGATAATTCCGAATGGGCGTTTCAAGCCTATTTCAATGCCGACGTTGATGAACAAGGACGTAACACCCTAAGACCCGGATTTGGCTACATTGATGCCGGAGCAGCCAGAGCCGACAGCTTTTTGTGCGTAAGCGACCAATGGATGGATATTCACATGAAAATAGATATCGATAAAGATTCTGCTGAATTTGCCCTCAATGGTCAAACTATCCACCAATGGCAGTGGAGTTTGGGAACATTCGGCGCAACAAGCTCAGGAAAATGGGATGCCATAGACTTTTTTCCACCCACCGGTCGCGATACATCGGAATTTTTCATCGACAGCATAGCACTGACGCAACTGCGCGCTAACTTACCGTGTTTTGCTCCCACACATCCAAAAGTTGTTCGCCAACAAAACAATGAAGTCACTATAACATGGATTCACGGCGGCGATGAAACACGCTGGCGTACAATGCTGTTCAACGTTGCCGACTCTGCCAATAGCGTACAATTTGCTACCGCATTTCACGATACCATCACTTTTAAAGAATTGGTATTAGGAGCCTCTTATAAATTCCGTGTACAAGCAAATTGCGACAGTTCCGATTGCAGCGAATGGAGTGAAGCATGCACCTTTACCCTCAATCCTATATCCGCAACAGTGCAACCCTACGGACAAACTTTTACCATTACCCCTAATTTGCTACACAAAGGGCAAAACATTCATATTTCAGCCGACAATGTCGCATACGGCACAGTGGAATTTTACAACATTTTTGGGCAAAAAGTTTCGCCCTCAGTTACTGTACATTTTCCGACAACTATTCCCGCACCTCGCATTGATGGAATTTATATTCTGCGTGTAAAAACAGACAATCAACACACCGCTACTGAAAAAATAATTGTACGCTAATTTTTTGTAATTTTGCATGTTAAAAAAACAGACATTTTTATGGAACGAAAAATCATATTAGTTACAGGCGCATCATCGGGTTTTGGCAAAACCATCGCGGCGCAATTGGTCAAAGAAGGACATTTTGTTTATGGCACAAGCCGCAAAGCTACTGTTTCGGACACCGGTTGCACCATGTTGCAAATGGACGTTATCGACCGTAATTCAGTGGCAAAAGTTGTAGAGCAAATTATTGCCAAGCAAGGACGAATTGATGTGGTTGTAAATAACGCCGGCATCGGTATTGGCGGTTCTGCGGAATTAGCTACCGAAGAAGAAATTGCTTTGCAAATGAACACCAATTTCGGCGGCACCGTAAACGTATGTAGTTGCGTGTTACCTTATATGCGCAAACAGCGTAATGGGTTGATAATCAACATGAGTTCCATCGGTGGCGTGTTCGGTATTCCTTACCAAGGTTTTTACAGTGCTTCAAAATTTGCTATCGAAGGTTACAGTGAAACATTGAGTTTAGAAACGGCACAATTCGGAATAAAAGTAGTAATTGTAGAGCCGGGCGATTTTTGTACGGAATTTACAGGTAACCGAAAAATTTCAGCCGCCACACAAAACAATGCCGACTACCGCGACTCGTTTGCAAGGGTGCTGAAAAACATCGAACACGACGAAACGCACGGTGCCAAACCTGAATATTTGGCTAAAAAAATTACAAAAATAGTAGCCTGCAAACGCCCTCGCCTGCGCTATGTCGTAACGCCCAACCCAATACAAAAATTGTCGGTGGTGCTTTCAAAAATTATGTGCGGACGACACTTTCAAGCCCTTTTGCGACTTTTCTACAAGGTATAATAATCACAAAAAACGAACTACACAAATGTAGTTCGTTTTATTTATCTATCTGTCAATGTTGTGTTTATACCGCCACTACACCCGGTATATGCGGATGCGGGTCGTAATTGACAAGTTCAAAATCTTCGTAATCGAAATCGAAAATTGAAACAACATCGGGATTAATTTTCATCTGCGGCAACGGACGAGGTTCGCGCGTCAGTTGCAACTTTATCTGCTCCAAATGATTGTTATAAATGTGCGCATCGCCAAACGTATGCACAAAATTGCCTGCTTTCAATCCGGTAACTTGAGCCATCATCATCAGTAGCAAAGAGTAAGAAGCAATGTTGAACGGAACTCCCAAAAAAATGTCCGCACTGCGTTGATACAATTGCAAACTGAGTTTGCCGTCAGCCACATAGAATTGGAACAGTGAATGGCAAGGCGGCAACGCCATTTTATCGACTTCGGCAACATTCCATGCACTCACAATCAGTCGCCGCGAATCGGGGGTGTTCCGTATCATATTCACCACATTGCTTATTTGGTCAATAGTGCCACCGTTGTAGTCGGGCCACGAACGCCATTGATGTCCGTAAACCGGTCCTAACTCACCATTTTCGTCAGCCCACTCGTTCCAAATGCGCACACCGTGTTCCTGCAAATATTTCACATTTGTATCGCCTTTCAAAAACCACAACAATTCGTAAATAATAGATTTGAGATGCAATTTTTTGGTGGTGAGCACCGGAAATCCGTCTTTCATACGAAAACGCATCTGATGTCCGAACAGACTAATCGTTCCCGTACCCGTTCGGTCGGTTTTGGAAGTCCCTTCGTCAAGCACACGTTGTAGTAAATCGAGGTATTGTTTCATTATTCGGTTTATTGAAATTGATTGAGAAAGCGAATGTCATTTTCGGAAAACATACGTAAATCTTTTACTCTGTATTTAAGATTAGTAATGCGCTCTATGCCCATGCCGAAAGCGTAACCCGAATAGACTTTAGAATCGATGTTGCAGTTTTCCAACACATTTGGGTCAACCATACCGCAACCAAGAATTTCCACCCAACCGGTATTTTTGCAGAACGAACAGCCCTTGCCACCACAAAGGTCGCACGAAATATCCATTTCCGCACTAGGTTCGGTAAACGGAAAATAGGACGGACGCAAACGAATTTCGGTGTTCTCGCCAAACATCTCTTTGGCAAAATAGAGCAGCGCCTGTTTCAAATCGGCAAACGAAACGTTTTTGTCAATATATAAACCTTCCACTTGATGGAAAAAACAGTGTGCGCGCGCCGAAATAGCTTCGTTGCGGTAAACTCGACCGGGGCAAAGTATGCGAATGGGCGGTTTCTGTTTCATCATCACACGCGTCTGTACCGACGAAGTATGTGTGCGCAACAAAATATCGGGGTGGCGTTCGATAAAAAACGTGTCCTGCATATCGCGTGCCGGATGTTCCGGCGGGAAATTCAACGAACCAAACACATGCCAATCGTCTTCTATCTCAGGTCCTTCGGCAGCCACAAAACCTAAACGACTAAAAATATCGAAAATTTCGTTTTTGACCAGCGAAAGCGGATGACGTGTGCCAAACGGAATGGTATCCGGCGTTCGGGTAAGGTCTATTTTTTCAATGTTGCTCGCCGTTTCAGCCAAAGCAGTTTTGAGTTCGTTTATTTTGTTCTGTGCATCGTCGCGAAGTTTGTTGAGCAACTGCCCTACTTCCCTTTTTTGGTCATTGGAAACTGTGCGAAATTCGTTAAACAATTCGCTGATTTCGCCTTTTTTGCTCAGATATTTAATGCGCAAAGCTTCCACTTCATCATTGGACTTCGCCGATAAGGTGTTGATAATTTCAGTTAAATGTTTTATTTTCTCTTTCATAATTCATTGGTTTCGCCGATTTTTAAAAAATATTCGGTCGTATAAATCAGACTACAAAGGTAACTAAATTCCTATAAAATGTCAATCGGATAAAGTAATTTTATCGACAGAATTCTTTTATAGAATGTTTTGACGATTTTTTAGCCCATTATGTCATAAAAAAATAGTAAATTTGCAAATGCTTTGTAAAAAATCATAACTAATTAATAATTAACACTATGGGTTTATTGGAACAATTAAAACAAAGAGCACAGAAAAATTTACAACGCATTGTTTTGCCCGAAGGCGACGAACCGCGCACTCTCGAAGCCGCCAACCAAATTTTAGCCGACAAAGTAGCTAACCTGATTTTAATCGGTAACGCCGAAAAAATAAATAAAATGGCGACCGAAAAAGGGTTGAAACACATTAGCAAAGCCACTATCATCAATCCTGAGACGGACGCTAAAATGCCTTTTTACAGTAATTTGCTTTACGAATTGCGCAAAAACAAAGGCATGACACCCGAAGAAGCTGCACAAAAAGTCAAAGACCCGCTCTATCTCGGCTGCCTGATGATTAAAAACGGTGATGCCGACGGCGAATTGGCAGGTGCACGCGGAACTACCGCCGACACTATTCGTCCGGCTTTCCAAATCATCAAAACAAAACCCGATGTTAGTGTTGTGTCAGGGGCTTTCCTTATGATTACGCCGGCAAAACAATTGGGCGAAAACGGAATTTTAATGTTTGCCGACTGTGCGGTAAATCCTTGTCCAACGGCACAGGAATTGGCACAAATCGCTGTTTCCACAGCCGAAACGGCACGCGTACTTGGCGGTTTTGAACCGCGCGTAGCAATGTTGAGTTTCTCATCAAAAGGCAGCGCAAAACACGAATTGATTGATAAAGTTACCGAAGCCACACGTTTGACCAAAGAATTGGTTCCAAATTTGTTAATTGACGGCGAATTGCAAGTCGATGCGGCACTTATTCCCGCTATCGGCAAAAGCAAAGCACCCGAAAGTGCAGTAGCCGGCAAAGCCAACGTATTGGTTTTTCCCGATTTGCAAGCCGGTAACATCGGCTACAAATTAGTGGAACGTTTTTCGGGCGCACAAGCAATTGGGCCCATTTTGCAAGGTTTAGCAGCACCCGTCAACGACCTCAGCCGCGGCTGTAACGTGGATGACATAGTAAAAATGATTATCATCACAGCCAATCAAGCAATATAAAAAGTTTGAAAGTGCAAAAGTTTGAAAGTGTAAAAGTTTGAATATGTTATTTACCCGTTTTGAAGAAATTAAAGCATGGCAAAAAGCAATGATTTTAGCTGATGATATTTACACATTGCTTGCTGATTCTAAAGATTACGGATTTAACGACCAAATTCAACGCGCAGCTGTGTCTGTAATGAACAATATTGCCGAAGGTTTTGAACGCAATAATAATCGAGAATTTTACCACTTTCTACGAATAGCCAAGGCATCGTGTGCTGAAGTCCGTTCTATTGTCTATTTAGCAAAATTGCGACAAAAGATATCAAGTGAAAACTGCGACAAACTTTTACAAGAAACAGAAACTATTTCAAAAATGATTGCAAGTCTAATGAAAACACTCAATCTATCATAAACATTTTACTTTCACACCTTCACACTTTCATACTTTTAAACCTTAATACTTTTATACTTATTTTTTATGAAAATCTTAGTCTTAAACTGCGGAAGTACTTCCATCAAATACAAACTGTTCGATATGGACGAACAAAAGGTGCTGGCACAGGGAGGCATCGAAAAAATCGGTCTGCACGATTCATTTCTGAAAATCACTTTGCCCAACGACGAAAAAGTAATTTTAGAAAAATTTATTCCCGAACATACTGTCGGTGTTGAATTCATTTTCGAACAACTTACAAGTGCCAAATACGGCTGCATCAAATCGTTAAAAGAAATCGATGCGGTAGGACACCGCGTAGTACATGGCGGCGAAAAATTCAGCCAAGCGGTACGCATCACTCCCAAAGTACTGGAAGAAATAAAAAGCTGCAGCGAATTAGCACCGCTACACAATCCGGCAAACATTAAAGGTATCAACGCCATTAGCAAAATTTTACCCGATGTGCCTCAGGTAGCAGTGTTCGACACCTCATTCCACCAAACTATGCCCAATTACGCTTATATGTACGCCCTGCCATATACCTATTACGAAAAATACGGCGTACGTCGCTACGGTTTTCACGGAACAAGTCACAGCTACGTATCGAAACGTGCCTGCGAATTTTTGGGTTTGAACTACAATTCGACTAAAATAATTACCGCACACATTGGAGGCGGAGGTTCCATCGCTGCTATCAAAGATGGTAAATCAATCGACACATCAATGGGCATGACGCCTGTCGAAGGACTTATGATGGGTACACGTTCGGGCAATGTCGATCTTGGCGTCATCATGTTCCTTATGGAAAAAGAACATCTGACCGCAGAAGATATTTCAACTATTGTGAACAAAAAAAGTGGAATCAAAGGCATTTCAGGTATTTCGAGCGATATGCGCGACATTGAAAAAGCCGTTGCCGAAGGTAACCAACGCGCTGCCCTGGCTTTGAATATGTTCAACTATCGCATACTGAAACATATCGGTGCGTTTGCTGCTATACTTAACGGTGTTGATGTTTTGGTGTTTACGGGCGGTGTGGGTGAAAACCAATCCGAAACGCGACGCTATGTTTGCGAAGGTTTGAGCTATCTCGGTGTAGAAATAGATTCCAAAGCCAACAAATCGCGTGGTCAAGAAATAGAACTTTCGACAAAAAATTCCAAAGTGCGCGTAGTGGTTATTCCTACCAACGAAGAATTTATGATTGCTTCCGACACGAAAGAACTTATTTAACGCAAAACAACTTTGAATTATTAATCTTTTAAAATACAAATTGATAATATGAAGTACAAAATTATGACGGCAGAAGAAGCTGCCGCATTTATCAACAACGGCGACATTGTCGGCTTTGGCGGCTTTACGCCTGCCGGTTCACCCAAAATTGTTCCGGATGCTATTGCCAAACGCGCCGAAGCAGCACACGCCGAAGGCAAAGAATTTAAAATTGGCATCTACACGGGCGCATCTACCTACGATAGTCTCGATGGAGCATTGGCTCGCGCCAATGCCGTGCTATTCCGCACACCTTACCAGTCGAACAAAGATATGCGTGCGCGCATCAATGCGCAAGAAGCGCACTATTTCGATATGCACTTGTCGCACGAAGCACAAGAAATGCGCTACGGCTTTTTGCCAAAACCAAAATTCGCTATTGTAGAAGCGTGCGAACTGACTGATGACGGCGAAATTGTACCAACATCGGGCGTGGGCATTCTACCCACTATATGCCGATTGGCAGACCACATCATAGTGGAACTTAACACTACCACACCGAAAGAATTGCGTGGCATGCACGACATCTACGAACCGAACGACCCACCCCACCGCGAAGCAATTCCCATATTCAACGTTAGCGACCGTTGCGGAACAAATTGCATAAAAGTGGATCCTAAAAAAATCCTTGCCGTTGTAGAAAGTAATATTTCGAACGGTGGTAACGAATTTGCTCCAATCGATGATGTTACGGCAAAAATCGGAGCCAATGTAGCCAATTTCTTGGCAGGCGAACTGAAAGCCGGACGCATCCCCGCTTCGTTTCTGCCCATACAGTCGGGCGTAGGAAATATTGCCAATGCAGTGCTTGGCTTTTTGGGCGAAAACAAAGATATCCCGCCCTTCGAAATGTACACCGAAGTAATTCAAGATTCCGTCATCAAATTAATGAAAGAAGGACGCGTAAAATTCGCAAGCGGCTGTTCATTGACGGTTTCGCACTCCGTACTCGAAGAAGTGTACGCCAATCTTGATTTTTTCAAACAACGCATTGTATTGTGCTCCCAAGAAATTTCCAACCATCCTGAAATAGTGCGCCGATTAGGTCTGATAACCATCAATACGGCACTCGAAGCCGATATTTTTGGCAATGTCAATTCCACGCACGTTTTAGGTACAAAAATGATGAACGGCATCGGCGGTTCGTGCGACTTTACACGCAACGCTTACATTTCCATCTTCACAACGCCTTCGACGGCAAAAGAGGGAAAAATCAGTGCCATCGTTCCACAAGTGTCGCACTTAGACCAATCGGAACACTCCGTAAAAGTGCTTATAACAGAATACGGCGTAGCCGATTTGCGTTGCAAATCACCAATCCAACGTGCACATGAAATTATCAACAACTGTGTGCATCCCGATTACCGCGATATGCTTCGTCGCTATATAGAATCTGCGCCCAAAGCGCATACGCCGATGAATATCTACACTTGTTTTGAAATGCACAAAGCTTTTGCCGAAACGGGCGATATGCACAATGCTAAACTCTAACGGGTTACAATATTATATTAAAAAAGCCTTCCAAAATTGGAAGGCTTTTTGTGTTTGTGGGCCCACTTGGAATTGAACCAAGGACCTGCGGGTTATGAGTCCGATGCTCTAACCGACTGAGCTATGGGCCCCTTGCATGCCGATAATTTTTGTTATCTTTGCAAGTAGCTGCAAAAGTAATCATTTTTTTTTAACTGTACAATACCTCTTTTATTTTATGTTAAATTTACAAGGAATTTCTACATTGATTTTCGATTTTGGCGGCGTTCTTATCAACTTAGACCGCGACCGATGCGTGAAAAAATTTATAGAATATGACGTAACCGATGCGGACAAGATGCTCGGCAATTACCGTCAATCCGGCATTTTTATGCAATTGGAAAACGGCGAAATTTCAACCGACGAATTTTATTCCGCCATTCGGGACATTACCGGCAAATCCATTTCCAACGAACAGATTAACGATGCTTTCAATTCGTTTTTGCTCGATGTTCCTGCCGAAAAATTAGAACTGCTGTTGAAACTCCGCAAACGCTACAAAGTGCTGATGCTGAGCAACACCAACGCTATACATTTTCCGTGGTGCGAAAAAACGGTGTTCACCTACAAAGGACATACGCTGGCAGATTTTTTCGACCACTGTTACCTTTCCTACAAAATGCACCTATCGAAACCGGATGCTGCCATTTTCAAAGCATTGCTCGACGATGCTAAAGTCTCTCCGCACGAATGTCTGTTTTTCGATGACAGCGAAGCCAATATAAAAACTGCGCAATCGCTTGGTTTTCAAACCTATTTGGTGCGTGCCAATGAACAACTGGCACCTTTGTTTGAAAATAATTGAAAAAAAGTGCGAAAAAATTTTGCCAATTAAAAATAAAGCAGTACTTTTGTAAATAATTTAACTTTGTAACAGTTTCAAATATGAAAAATCCTAATACAGCAGATTATTTATTGAGTCACGGCATAAAGCCATCGGTACATCGTGTGGCTGTGATGAATTTTCTTTTAAACAACAGAATACACCCGACGGTGGACACTATTTATGCAGCGTTAGCACCATCGATACGGACACTTTCTAAAACTACGGTGTATAATTCACTGAAGTTGTTTGTCGAAAAAGAGGCAATACAAGTGATAGAAATCGACGACAAAGGCGCACGTTACGATGCGTGTTGCGACAAACACGGACATTTCAAGTGTCTGGCTTGTGGAGGCGTGTTCGATGTATTTAAAATGCCGTATTTAAATCAAGACGAATTAGGGCTTTCCGATTTTAAAATAACCGATTGTCAAATTTATTACAAAGGTTATTGCCCCGATTGTGTCAAAAAAGAAATGCACTTTAATAGTAACAATTAAACCAATTTACAATTATGAAAAAGTTTAAATGCACAGTTTGCGGTTACATACACGAAGGTAATGAACCACCTGAAATTTGCCCAATTTGCAAACAACCCGCTTCCAAGTTTGTAGAAATAACAAATGAATAAACAGACCAAATAAGAGTTAAAATAGTATTTATTAATCAGGGATTTTCCCACAAAAACAAAGAATATGAAAAAGTTTATATGTAGTGTGTGCGGATATGTACACGAAGGTGATTCCGCTCCCGAGCGTTGCCCGCAATGCAACCAACCGAAAGAGAGATTTAAAGAATTGACGGAAGATAAATTAAATTTTGTTACCGAACACGTTATTGGCGTTGCCAAAGATTCCGACGAAGAGATGCGTAAAGATTTGAACGCTCACTTCTTAGGCGAAGCCACCGAAGTTGGTATGTACTTGGCTATGAGCCGACAAGCTGACAGAGAAGGTTATCCCGAAATTGCCGAAGCGTTTGAACGTTATGCGTTTGAAGAAGCCGAACATTGCGCAAAATTTGCCGAATTGCTGGGTGAAATGGTTTGGGACACCAAAACTAACCTTGAAAAACGAATGCACGCCGAAAGCAGTGCCTGTGCCGACAAAATGCGCATAGCCAAACGCGCCAAAGAGATGAATTGGGACGCCATACACGACACCGTGCACGAAATGGCAAAAGACGAAGCCCGCCACGGACGTGGTTTTGAAGGCTTGTTCAACCGCTATTTCAAAAAATAATTCTAATGTAGGGAGCACAAAACTCCCTATATTTTTTACATCACTATTATGCTGGTAACGACTGAAGGCTTTGTTCTGCATCAAATTCAATACGGCGACAAAGAATATATCGTACATTTCTACACGAAAGATTTCGGCAAAGTTTCCTATTTGACGAAAGGAAACAGTCGCCGTTCGGCTATGCGCACCGTACTGATGCAACCTTTTTCGATAGTGGAATTGGTAGCGGACAATCAACCCAGCAGACGTTTGAATTTTCTGAAAGAGACGAAATGTGCGGCACCATTGGTTTCCATTCCGTACCATCCGGCAAAAAGTGTTATGGCAATGTTTTTGTGCGAACTGCTATCGCGCATTTTTTCCGAACCGCATCCCGACAAAAATCTGTACCAATTCCTCCGACACTCGATATTGACGTTTGATGCCATGACAGACGGGTCAGCAAATTTCCATTTGACATTTCTTATACAACTGACACGATTTCTCGGCTTTTATCCTAATTTAAGCCACTTCCACGCAAACGTATATTTCGATATGAAAAACAGCGTCTTTACCGATACTGTCCCACTTTCCGACTTCCTTACGGTAGAAGAATCCGAGAAATTTGCCCAATTGATGCGGATGGACTACACAACAATGCGCATGTTTAAGTTGTCGCGCACGCAACGCATAGAAATTTTAGAACAAATTTTGCGTTACTACCGCCTGCATCTGCCCGAATTTGGGGAACTAAAATCGTTGAGCGTCGTATCGGAAGTATTCGATTAACGAGAATTCTGCCAGCGATTGTTTTTTGAAAAATGCAGGAAATAGCTTAACTTTGCAGCATCTTTTGCGCCCCTGTAGTTCAACGGATAGAACGAAAGTTTCCTAAACTTTAAATCTGAGTTCGATTCTCAGCGGGGGTACAACTCCGATGAACACTGAAAATCCTTATATTAACAGCTTAACGGCTTTTAATATAAGGATTATTTTTTGACAAACACAACAAAAAAAGTGTATATTTGCACTTAAATGTTTGTTGATTGTTTGTTGTATATTTGTAATCACAAATAATCTTATGCTTATTTGTTTCTTTGACAAAATAAAAACAAAAAAAGTAATTATTCGAAATAAATTATGAAAAAAATTTTAACCTTACTCTTTGTAGCGATAATTTCGCTAAATGGACTTTTGGCAAATCCGGTAACACCGGAGAGAGCAAAGCAAACGGCAGCTAATTTTTTGGTTCAGAAAGCAACTGTGAGTGTGAATGCTAACAAAAACTTAAAGATGCTGAAAGCACCAAGTTTGGCACAAGTAGGCGATGAACTCACAGTGCAAAATCATCAATTCTTCGTTTTCAATCACGGAAACAATAATGGTTATGTAATTGTTTCGGCAGACGACAGAGCTTTACCAATTCTTGGTTATGCAGACGAGGGCAACTTTGACCCAAACACTATTCCGCCAAATATGCAAAAGTGGCTTGAAGGCTACAAAGCAGAAATTCGTTGGGCTGTAGAAAACAACATTGAACAAAGTCCTGAGATTTTGGCAAAATGGCAAGCATTAGAAAACCAAAATCCCGCAAAAGCAACAAACGCAACAAGCGCAGTTGCGGCTCTTTGTGCCACAAAGTGGAACCAGTCACCATATTACAATGCTCTTTGTCCTTACGATAACACTTACGGTGAAAGAACAGTAACAGGTTGCGTAGCAACTGCAATGGCGCAAGTTATGAAATATTAGAACCATCCTACCACAGGCACAGGTTTTCATTCGTACAATCACGACACTTACGGTACTTTAAGTGCTAATTTTGGTAGCACAACTTATCAATGGAGTCAAATGCCGAATACTGTTTCAAGTTCAAATAATGCAGTTGCAACACTAATGTATCATTGCGGAGTAAGTGTGGATATGGATTACGGACCAAGTAAAACCGGTGGTAGTGGGGCTATGGTTACTTGATCCGGTTATCCAAATTGCTATGCTTCTGCCGAAGATGCATTGAAAACATATTTTGGTTATAAATCAACTTTACAGGGAGTTTATAAAGATGATTACACGAATACAAATTGGATAAATCTTTTAAAAACAGAACTTAATGCAAGACGACCAATAATTTATGCGGGTTTTGGGAATGATGGGGGACACGCTTTTGTCTGTGATGGCTACGACACTAACAATTATTTTCATTTTAATTGGGGATGGGGAGGATATAATGATGGTTATTATACTTTAACAGCTCTTGCTCCAGGCTCGTATAATTTTACTTATAACCAAATAGCGATTGTTGGTGTTGAACCGAATACGCAAGGTGGCGGTACAAGTAATCACGATTTGCGTTTATATTCAAATTTGAACATATCAAGTCAAATTTGGTTTGGCGATGAAATTGCTTTGAGTGTAAGTATAGCAAACTACGGAAATGGCAATTTCAGCGGACAGCTTGGAGCAGCCGTTTTTGATAAAAATGGTTATTTTGTGGATTTTTTACAATATGGTAATGTTTCCTTAGACGCTCAGTACTATAATACTTATAATTTTAAAAATGCAGGTGGTCCTCCATTTATTCCGGGAACGTATTATGTGGCACTATTTTACAAAACTGAAACGCAAGGTTGGACTATAGTCGCAAACGGTGAGTATTTAAATATTGAAGAATTTGAAGTTTATTATTCCTCTAATATTGAAGTAAATTCTAATTTTAACTATGGAACTTTAACTCAAAATTCGTCAACAACAGTAAATGTTGATGTTTTGAATACAGGAAGTGCAACTTTTTACGGAAAATTTAGAGTTAGTCTTTCAAATTTAGATGGAAGTTGGGCACAGAATATAGGCATTTTGAATTGCACTGACGGTTTACCATCAAATTATCATTACACAAATGGGTTAAATTTCACAGGAACAATCACTGTTGAGCCGGGAACGTATTTAATGGAAGTTTCGTATCAAAACAGTGGCTCATCAAGTTGGTACTATGCTGGAAGTTCCGATTATTCAAATCCTATTTTTGTTACCGTTGTCGCTCCGACAATTCAGCCGGATATTTACGAAAATAACAATACACAAGGACAAGCTTATAATCTAACAGTCAATTTTTCAGGTAATAATGCAACTAAAAATACTGCCGGTTCAAATTTTCATATTGGAAACGACTTAGATTATTATAAAGTTGTTTTGCCTCCCGGTTATAACTACACAATTAAGCCACGCTTGCATGATAGTTATAACAGCGGAAACGGACAAACTTACAGCGTTGATGCGTTATTTTCATATTCTACAAACGGTTCAACTTATTCCGAAGCTTATGACGACATAATGAGCGGAAATATTACCGTAACAAACGGCGGAACTATTTATTTTAAAGTTGCTCCTTATTATCAGGGTAATACGGGAACCTATTTGTTAGATATGAACTTCACTCGTACTACTATAAATGCAATAGAAAACATTGAACTTGGAAATCAACTATCAATTTACCCAAATCCTGTCTCTTTCGAATTAAGAGTTAGTAGTGAAAATTTAAAAATCAATGCGATAGAAATCACCGATTTAACAGGAAAAATTGTTTTAGTTTCTAATAAAACGGAAATTAATGTTTCCAATTTGTCAAATGGCACATATCTTGTTAATATCCATTCGGATAAAGGCATTGTAACTAAAAAGATAATTGTGAAAAAATGAAACAGATAAGTTTAATTTTAATGTTAATTTTGTCAATATCAGGGTGTAAAACACAGCAAAAAAGCAGTGAAAACACAAATACAGACCACTCTGCAACTCAAATTGCACCAAAACCGTTTGTA
>DUQS01000027.1 GCA_012837685.1 Bacteroidales bacterium | reverse complement strand
TGCTTGTAAAGGGTGCTAATATTGCTGATGAAAATGTTGGGTTAAAACGATCAGTAGTGTCTAATGATAAAAACAATGGCATGGCTCCGTTTGCATCATACCAAAACGAATTGGGTCCAAATTTTGACGGCTTCATTTTACCCCATTCTCCATAATAGGATGAGAAAGTTCTCCAAATAGTATCTCCCACAGTAATTACGATACCATAGTGCCACACGCCATCAATTATTTTCTTTGGAGTTGATCCCATATTTCGGTTTTCCGGAGTATAAAGTGTTAACCTATTGTCGATAGCCGGTTGGGAGGGAATCTTTAAACGTGTTAAATCTGAATTACTGATAGTTCCGTCTCTTAAAGGAAGGTATATAATTTCGTCCCGTAGGCTGTGGGAAATTATTACATAGCCATTGCCGCCGTTCCAAACGGCATGGATGCCGTATCCCAAACGGCAGACTCCGTCGCTCTGAAGGTCGTGTGCCAATATTCCGGCCATCAGAGTGGGTTGATCGCTGTCGTTAGTATAGCGGTAGATGATTGCGGCTTCGCTGTAAGCAGCTGTAACGTTAGCAACCCATACGGCACCGGTTTCGTCCACAGCTATAGAACCACCGTATCTAAAATAATTGTCAACCGCTTTTTCTGCGCCACCATAACCTGCGGGCCATTTGGGGTCGTTTGTCGGATCGGATTTGTTGGGAGCTGAGCCTGTTTTTGTACCGTTAGCCGGATTCCATATTTCCAAGATATTGTTAGAATAGGGGGCTCCTGCAGCAGCTCCGGGATTACCATTACGGCGCAGTACGTAGAGCTTTGTGCCATCGTTGTTTAAGTCGATGTCATCTCTCAAATAAGTTCCAGATTGTCCTGTGGGTAGAACAACCCACGGGTTTGAAGAATTTTGTAAGTAGGTAAAGTCCCATTTAGTCCTTAATACCATTTTTTGTGCGTTGAGTGAACCTATCCCAACGCCGATAATGCAAATTAAAATGGCAATTCGTTTCATATTTCTTTGTTTTTTAAGGTTTCTTATTGTCTTTGTCGTAGCGAACACAAGTGCCAAGATTAGCAACAGGTGCCAGCCTTCGTTTACAGGTATGGGGTCGGGTAGAGGGTCGAAACCGCCTTCGTCGCCACCTCCCGGATCGGGTGGATTATCGCCGCCGCCAAAACCTTTGGTGTAGTTGAATGGTAGTGAAGGTGTCATTGAAGGTTGTGTCGAAAAATTGCCGAACACATCTTGCATTTGCGGATTTGTTTTGGTGTACTGTTGCTGTTCCATGTAGGGATCCATAGCAAATCCGCTTAAAAAATAGAACATCCCAATCACGGTAAGAAGGATTGTTTTGTTAATGATTTTTTTCATCATCATCCTGTTTTTGTTTAGACAATTTGGAGAACTATGAGAATTTAATATGCAATAACGCGCACGCGTGTTATATGTCGTGCAAAATTAATACAATATTTTTGTTCAACAAAACTTTTTTGCTATTTTTTTTGTAAATAATGTAAAAATATAGTTTTTTGTGAATGAAATAACGTAAAAAGGTTGAAAAAACAACAATTAAAACAAAAACGTATCGAATTGATAGTTTTAATATGGCTGTTTGCATTTTTCTTTTGCAGTTTTAAAAAAAAAAGCGTAATTTTGCCGTTTGATTAATAGATGAAAAAGTACATGAATCATTTTCAATACGGTTGGTTGTTGTTTGTAGCGGTGCTTTTGGCAGCGTGCGGTAACTACCAAAAATTGATGAAAAACGCTTCGCCGGAGGAAAAATTCTCTGCAGCGAAGAATTATTTGCAAGAAAAAGATTTCATGCGTGCATCGTCGTTGTTGGACGATGTGTCGTCCTATTTTCGTGGTACAGCTATGGCTGAAGATGTGCTTTTCTTTTTGGCAGAGTCCTATTACGGGCAAAAAGATTACTATTCGGCATCGGAATATTACAAGGCTTATGTAAAAAATTATCCGCGTGGCAAATTTGTTAAGGAAAGTCGTTACATGATAGCTGTTTGCTACTATTCCGATTCGTCCGACCCGCGTTTAGACCAGTCGTCCACCAATAAAGCTATAGACGCTTTTGCCGAATACATCGAGTTTTATCCAACTGACCGCCGAGTAAAAGATGCTTACAAGTGCATTGGTGAGATGCAGGAAAAATTGGCTTACAAAGGTTATCTTAATGCAAAATTGTACTTTGATTTGGGCATCTATTTGGGCAACAACTATCGTTCGGCGGTACAAACTGCGCAAAATGTACTCAAAGAGTATCCCGAAACGAAATATCGCGAAGAGTTGTCGTTTTTGATATTGAATTCCAAGTACAAAGAGGCAACTCACAGCACTATTGCCAAACGAAAAGAACGTTACAGCGAAGTTATCGACGAATATTACAACTATTCGAACGAATTTCCGAATGGAAAGTATATCGGTGCAGCTAATCGCATTTTGAAAGAGGCTAAAAATGTGTTAAAATAAATGTGAAATAAATATAAAAAAATTATGAGTAATTACAGAAAAAAAGTTCCGACCACAACGGTTACACGCGACATGGATGTGTTGAGCAAACCTGTTGGTAATGTGTATGAAACGGTACGCATCATTGCTAAACGTGCCAACCAAATCAGTACGGAAACAAAACATGAGTTGGAGCAAAAGTTGCAAGATTTTGCTTCCGTTTCCGATAGCATGGAAGAGATTTTTGAAAACCGTGAACAGATAGAAGTTTCGCGTTACTACGAAAGAATGCCGAAACCGACTTTACGTGCCATTGAAGAATTTTCCGAAGGAAAAGTTTACTATAAAAATCCGGCAAAAATAAACACGGAAAATGTTCATTAATAGCCGTTTGTGCTTTTAATTAATGCAACAGCCTTTAGAAAAAGGGCTTGTTGCTTTTTTTATAAGGTAACAGTTGATTACATTGGCTTTTTTGTTGTCAAAATTTACAGGTTAAATTTAATTAATTTTCATTTTTTTATCTTGTTTTGTTTTTTAATAATCGTTTTTAAATAGTTTTTCTTATGACTATGTACGAACAATTGTCTCAATTGGACGCGATACAAATCAATTTTTCGGCAGCCGGTCAGCATGCCATCAATATAGTGTTGGCGTTTGTTATGTTCGGTGTTGCGTTAGGCATTAAACCGAGTGAGTTTAAAAATGTGTTTCTTCGTCCGAAATCTGCTATTGTCGGTCTGTTTTCGCAACTGGTGGGACTGCCGTTGGTAACGTTTTTGCTGATATTGGTGTTGCGCAACCATATTACGCCGATGGTGGCGATGGGAATGATTTTGGTAGCAGCTTGTCCGGGTGGCAATATTTCCAATTTTATGACGCAATTTGCCAAAGGCAATACGGAATTGTCCGTTTCGCTGACAGCTGTTACCACTTCGTTGGCGGTGTTGCTCACGCCTGCCAATTTTGCTTTGTGGGGCGGTTTGTACGTTAATTATGTAAATCCTGAGGCAAGCATGGCGTTGCGTGAATTGCATATTAATGTGTGGCAAATGTTCGAAACGGTGTTCATTCTTTTGGGCATTCCTCTGACGTTGGGCATTCTTACATCGCACTATTTGCCGAAGGTTGCCGAAAAATTGCACAAAAAAATGCAGCTGTTTTCGTTAGCGTTTTTTGTCCTTATGGTGTTGCTGGCGTTTGGCAGTAATTTAGAACTGTTTATCAAATACATTTGGTACATATTTTTTATTGTGCTTGTTCACAATCTATTAGCTCTGAGTACGGGATTTTCCTTGGGTTCACTTTTCCGTCTGCCCAAAAATGATATAAAAACAATAACTATAGAAACCGGTATTCAAAATTCAGGTTTGGGACTTGTGTTGCTGTTCAATGATAAGATTTTTCCGCCCGAATTAGCAATAGGCGGTATGCTGTTTGTTACTGCATGGTGGGGCGTTTGGCACATTATTTCGGGTTTGACGGTAGCTTCGCTGTTTAGAAAGTTTAGTAAAAAATAGACCTGTTTTTGTGTTTGTAATTGTAAATCTATTTCGATTTCGGTTTTTTTGATGAGTTCGGTGCACGATAAAAGCCTCTTTTACACGCTACTTCGTAGCTATTCGGATAGCTGTTTTCCTCTGGCTTATCACAAAGTGGAGTATGCCGGCTTAGAGCGCATTCCTACCGATGGTGCAGTGATTTTTGCGCCTAACCATACCAATGCGTTGATGGATGCTTTGTCGGTGTCGAAGGTGAGCAAGCCACCTATAGTTTATGTAGCGCGTGCTGATATTTTTCGCAAACCATTGATAGCGAAGTTTTTAAATTTACTAAAAATAATGCCAATCGTTCGCATTCGCGATGGTGTAAGCAATTTGAAACGCAATGCGGAAATTATGGAGTGTGCGGTGGAAGCGTTGCGTGCAGGATTACATTTTTGCATCATGGCTGAAGGTACGCAGCGTGCCAAACACAGCCTGCTGCCATTGGTAAAAGGCATTTTCCGAATAGCGTTGCAAGCTAATGAAGCTATTGGCAACAGCAAACCCGTCTATATTGTGCCGATGGGTATTGAGTACGGCGATTATTTCCGCTACCGTTCGACGGTGTTGCTGAATATAGGCGAACCGATAAATGTAACGGAGTTTGTGCGCATTCATGCCGACTTGGAGATGCCGGAACAGATAAACCAATTGCGGGAAAAATTGACAGAGGCGATGCGACAACAAATTTTGTACATTCCTGATAATGAAAATTATAACGCAATTTTGGAACTGACTTATTTGTTATACAAACGGCAACTTCAATTGGTGGACAACAAAGCTGAAGGAAAACTGAAAGCTCGTTTGTCGGCAGCACAACAGATAGTGGCTACATGTAGTCAATCTAAAAAAAATGGAGTTCCAATTGCGGAAGTATTGAAATTGGCTAATGAATTTTTTAGCGAACGCAAACGACTGGAAATAAGCAAAGAAGCTATTGAAAACTATCCGTTTTCAAAATGGAGTTTGTTCGGTAAAGGTGTATTGTTGCTGGTTACGTTGCCCTATTTTTTGTTTTCTGCTGTGGCGACTTTGCCTGTTACTGCACTTTACACTTATTTGTGCTCTGTAATTAACGATAGAGAATTTAACAATTCCATCCGTTTTGGCATAACGGCTTTGGTGATGCCTTTGTGGTGGCTGGTAGTAGTCTTTTTATTGGCGGCGTTTTTGCCAATAAGTTGGGCGGTGGCAGTCGTTGTGTTAATGTTGCCCGCACACATTTTTCTTCACGACTATTTGCGCTGGTGGCGTGTGTGGATATCAGAAATTAAATTATTGAAATACAAAACTTTAACAGATAAAATAGAACAGTTGAACCATTTATATTTTTCGTAAAATGAAGACTAAAAGAATAGCCCTTAATTCGGTGTTGTGCTTGTGTTCATTGTTTGCAATGGGGCAGGAGGAACAAACCGAAGTAGTTTTTGAAACTATACGGGAACAAACAGATAGTATTGAAAATGTCGCACATCAGCAGGTTGATACGGTCAAAATGTTTACTTCTGAAGTTGATACTTTGCTAATCGAAAATACCGACAGCGTTTCGACAACTCCTGTTAAACGCAAAAAAGGGCTGTTCGCTAAAAAAGATTCTACGGTAATAAAAAAAGGCTTCTCTTTTGGACCGTTGCCTGTGGTGGCTTACGACCAAGACAAGGGATTTCAATACGGTGCGTTGCTCAATATCTACGACTACGGCGACGGTAGTGTTTATCCGCATCCACGCCAACAATGGTACATTGAAGCTTCTGCTTTCACTAAAGGAACTCAGCAGTACTATTTGACTTACGATACGAAACACCTGATTCCGCATACGCGTATGTCGCTGGCGGCAACTTGTGTGTACGATAAAGCGATGAATTTTTACGGTTACAACGGTTATCAGTCGTATTACGATGTCGATAGCGTGTCTTATTGGAAAAAGGCAAAGGATAAAACCGGTATTCGTCCTGAATATATGACGGCGTTTTATCGTTTGGAGCGTTTGTCTGTTTCGTTTAAAGCCGATTTTATAGGCAATATTTGGAACAACAAATTATTTTGGCAAGGTAGTTATTATTTCAGCTACACCCGCATGCGTCCGATAAATCTCGCCAGCATTAACAAAGGTAAAGACAGCGTGGAGATGTTTTCGGGACAGACACTTTTTGAAAAATATCAAGATTGGGGCATTATACAACAAAAAGAGGGCGAAGGCGGATTTACCAGTGCGTTGCGTGCCGGTCTTATGTGGGATACACGCGATTTTGAAGCCGACCCTTCGCGGGGCATTTGGGCGGAAGCCAACATTACAATTGCCCCGAAATTTCTCGGTACAACGCATCCCTACTACCGCTATATGGCTATTTTTCGGCACTATCTTCCTATTGTGAGAAATCAATTAACGTTTGCTTATAGATTGAACTATCAAGGGACAATGGGACAATATTTGCCATACTATGTAATTCCGACTTTCAGTACCATAGGGCGAGAATATGACCGCGACGGTGTGGGCGGTTATCGCACGGCACGAGGCATCGAACGCGACCGTGTTTTAGGTCTTGATGCTTTCTTTTTCAACACGGAACTTCGATGGAAATTTGTGAATTTCATTCTGTGGAATCAAAATGTCAGCTTGGGGCTGAATGCCTTTTTCGACGGTGCAATGGTAACGCGTGGTTATAATTTAAAGTACCGCGGTAATCCAACGGATGCAAAAATGATGCAGGAGTATCATCACTATATTGATACATCGCGTAAAGAAGGCTTGCATATGTCGGCAGGCGGCGGTTTTCGCATCATCATCAATCGCAATTTCATTATTGCTGTCGATTACGCCTATCCGTTTAAAAAACAAGATGGAATGGGAAGTCTCTACATCAATACGGGCTATTTGTTTTAGTGCAAATAGTCTGATTTACAGTGCCAACCACAATTCGGGATTTTCGATGGAGGTGTTTTTATAAATCATCAAATAGAGTTCCGTTTTGTTTTCGTTTTCTGTGTCGGTAAAGATTTTTCCTATTTTTTGTTTAGTGCTCAGTTTGTCGCCCTCTTTCACGTAAATTTCGGTAAGATTGGTGTAAACAGAGCGGTAAATGCCGTGTTTTACAATAACTGCGCTATTGCTGCCCGGAACCATAAAACGCTGTGTAACCACGCCTTCGAAAATGGCGCGTGCATCGGAACCCGATGGCGTTTGTATGTAAATGCCTTTATTGTTGGTAGTTACGTGCGATAGAACGGGATGGGGCTGTATGCCGAAATTTCCGCTAACAAAACCTTTCTCTACCGGTAGCGGCAGTTTGCCTTTATTTTTTTCAAAATTGCCTGCAATAAGCTGTTCTTCTTTGCTCATAACGTATTGAGGTGCAGTCTCTTGTTTTCCTTCCTGTGAAGCTTTTTGGCGTGCGCGTTCCTCTTCTTTTTTAATCTCTTCGGCTATCAATTTTTGGATGCGCGCATTGAGTTCGTTAGCTCTTTTTTGTTGTGCCTTTTGGTCTTTTTTCAGTTTCTGCTCTTTTTGCTTGAGCGATGCGTACATTTTGTTTTCCTTGGCTTGGTCGGTTTGCAATTTTTTGGTTTCTTTGGTCTTACTATTCATTACCTGCTCTTTGGCGGACAGGTTAGTAATAAGGTCTTGTTCCTTTGCAGCCAATTGTGCTGTAAGGTTTTGCATTTCAGCCACTTGTTTCTTTCTATAATTACTAAATTCTTGTAGATAACGGAACCGTCTGAAGGCTTCGGAAAAATTGGAAGCGGAAAAGACAAACAGGATAGGCGAAAAGTGTTTGCGGCGTATGTTGGTCGCACGTATAAGTTCGGTATATTCTTGTTTAACGGTGTTTAGCTTTTTTTCCAGAGCCGTTTTTTCGGTGCGCACGCCGGTAATGTTCTTTTCGATGGTGTCAATCTCTATCGACAAACTGTTAATGTAAGCCTGACGTTCGCGAATGTTGCGCTTGAGAATGTTGATTTTGTTAACGCTACTTTGCTTTGATTTTTTTGTCTCTTCTAACAGTTTGTTGGTAAGTGCCAACTGCTCCATTGCCTGTTTTTTGCGGCGTTCCAATTCTTTTATCGATTGACCGAAACAGAGCGATGAACATAGTAAGACGAGTAAGCTAAAACAGAAAAAACGTTGCATCGTGAATAATTTTAAGGTAAAATATTTGAAAATGAAACTTTTTGATACCTCTCCGAATCAAATGTCGGGAAATATAATGGTTGATTGAATATTATTTTATTGATAGTGAGAAATAGCGACACAATTTCATCTTTCCATGTCAGTTGTATTTCGGCTTGTTGCGGAAAAAACACACTACCTTGCTTAGTGTGATTTGCATATTTTGTATATAGTCCCATGTTCTCTTTCAGTACGTTGGCTGCTACTATTTGGCGTTTGCCTGCGATGCGAAATTGTTGTTGAAAATCCGTGTGGTTCATAGTTACAAAAAGGGTGTCGCTATTGGCTTGCACAACATATTGGTCAGTTTTAAGTGAATCGCCAAGATTGAAAAATTGGTTGGAAACGAGGCTTTGCAGTGTAAAAAAATCTATTGGAATGCCAAATTTGTAACGGATGAAATCGTAATTATTTTCGGTATATTTTCGGTTCATTTTGTCGATGAGTGTAAAATTTGTTGGCGTAAATTCCACACGGTATGCTTCTATACCTAAAAATGGCTGTAACGAAAAGACTAAAAGGCTGTCTTTTTGTAATTTAAGATTGCCCTTTAGGTTGAATTGGCGATTTTTCAACGTTAGTCCAATGTCCATTTTCGCAATGTTCATCGTGTTGAAGTCGGGCTGATTTCGTACTGCTTCCACAATGGCAGTTTCAGCCGCAATTTCCGATGGTGTTGTCGGTTGGTAGGCAATCTGTTTGCTTTTACAACTTATAAGAAACGCTGCTGCAACAGTACAGTAGATTAGTCTTTTCAGATGGATTTTTTTCATAAATCATTTTTTTTGATATCGGGGATATATGTCTGTTTTTCAATTTTTTGCAGCAACAAATCCGAAGCGTTGCCGGCTGCTGCCGCTTTTTGCCATTGATCTAAGGCTTCGTCGATTTTTCCTAATTTAAAAAGAATGTCGCCGTAGTGTTCCAGCATAATCGGGTCGTTAGCATATTCCAACGCCTGTTCGATGTAGAATTTTGCAGATTGGTATTCGCCGCGCATAAACAGTACCCATGCGTATGTGTCTAAATATGCGGCGTTTTTGGGTTCCGCTTTTACTGCTTTGCTGCTCATCTGTTCGGCTTGTCGCAGGTTGGTGTCGCATAAAGCCAATTGGTAAGCATAGTTGTTCAGCAATAGAGAATAGTTGGGCAAAAAAACCAACGCCTGTTCGTAGTAAGCGCACGACATGGCTAACGAATCTTCTTTGGCATATATTTCGCCTTTGGTTGCCAGCAAAACGCCTTGTCTCATGTTGTCTTTTCTCTCTTTTGCTATTTCTATAGCGTTGTCGCACAGTCGTTTAGCTTCTGAGTAGTTTCTTTTTGCGACATGGTAATTGATTTGGAACTGAATTAAATTCAGATTTTTTGGGAAATAGCTTAAAGCGGTTTGCAGCGTAGCAGGCACAGCTTCCGGCTCAAATTCGGTTTCGACGGAGAGAAGGTCTAGCCATGTGTCTTCATCTTCGGGTTCGATAGCCAACATTGTTTTTAGGTTGTCAATAACTTCCGTGTAACGTTTTTCGTGAAGCAGAAATGAGAGATAAAACTTGTAGATTTCCAATTCGTTAGGATGGATTTGAAGCATTTTTCCAAAAAACTCTTCCGCTTCGGCATTTTTGCCTTCGCTAATGAGGTTGGCGATATGTTTTTTAAAATAATCCAATTTGAGTGAGAGGTCGATACTGCCGTCAAGCAATCCTGACGCTAAGTAATAGTCTGCTTTTACTTGGTCGCCCGTTTTGTCGTAATATTGATAAAGCGAAATTTTGGCATAGCCGTTTGTGGAATCTTTCGCCAGCGCATTAGTGTAGCAAGCCACTCCTTCGTTGTGTTTTCCTATCAACAGATAAAAATCGCCGAGCAGCACCGGATAACGCCGTTCGTATGGGAATTTTCGACAAAGTTTGTTAAACTCTTCTATCACTTTTTTGTTTTGCTTTTGGTTGATGAGAATATCGATTTTTGAAAGCGACAATTCTTCCGAAACACCTTTCAGACGCTCCAATCTGTCGAACATGGCTATCTCCATTTTAGGCTTTTTCAGCACGCGATAGAGGTCTATTAAACGATAGATGTAAGTTTCGTTGTCAGGGTCTTTTTCCAATAATTTTTCAAAATCTTTTGCTGCATCTTTGTAGTTGTGCTTGGCAATTTTGTAAACGGCGGCAATCTCTTTATAATAAAGATTGCTTTTGTCCAATTTAATGGCTTTGTTCAAATAGGTTATAGCTGAATCTTGATGACTACTGATCTGATGAATTTTACAAATTTGAAAATAGGGTTCCGCTTCCGTCGGTTTTAGGGAACAGCAAGTGTTGAAACAGGTGTATGCGGAATCTAATTTGTTGTTTTTCAGATAGTTCAAACCCTGATAAAAATGATAGTCGAACCGTTGTTGTGTAGTGGTGTCGGTCAATTGTTCGGCTGCTACGCGTACGGCAAATAAAGAATCTATTGGTTCGGCTTGTATAGCTCCAATGGTAATTAAAATCAATCCGATGCAACAAAATTTTTTTACGTTCATTTAGGTCTATTTTTTGCCGGTATGACCGAATCCGCCTTCACCACGTTCGGTTTTGTCCAATGTGTCCACTTCTATCCATTCAGCAGTTTCGTGGCGTGTAATGACCATTTGGCAGATGCGTTCACCGTCTTCTATCACAAAATCGTCAGCCGAAAGATTGACAATAATGGCGCATATTTCACCACGGTAATCGGCATCAATAGTGCCCGGTGTGTTTAGAACGGTGATGCCTTTTTTAAGAGCCAAACCGCTACGTGGACGAATTTGAGCTTCAAAACCTTTGGGCAATGCAATGAAAATACCCGTTGGAATTAAACGGCGTTCAAGCGGTTTTAGTACAATTGGTTCGGAAATATTGGCTCGCAAATCCATGCCGGCTGACAATTCGGTAGCGTAGGCAGGCAATGGGTGTTTTGACGAATTAATAATTTTTATTTGCATAATAAAAAAATAAAATGGTGAGAAATATGTTAATATAATGATTTATTTCAAAGCTACAAAGTTATAAAAAAAATAATTATCAAAAGGCGTAAATTCTTAATTTTAAGCATTTATTATTCAGTAATTATCACTATCTTTGTAATTCTTTATGCGATAATGAAAAACCTGACGATCGATATAGGAAATAGTTCTGTAAAACTCGCTGTATTTGAACAAGATACAATGCTTGAAATGATGATTTGTGAGCAGGCTGTTTTGGCGCAAATCGACGTTTTAGTGAAAAAATACGGAATAAAAAAATCCATTTTGTCGTCTGTGGCGATTGAAAATAAGGATATAACTGAATATTTGCGTAGCACTACTGATTTTATCGAACTGACCGCCGATACACCGTTGCCGCTAAAGTTGGAGTACGAAACGCCTAATACTTTGGGACTTGACCGCATTGCCGCTGCTGTTGGAGCAATGAGTATGAAACCAGCCGCCGATTTGCTGGTAATAGATGCGGGAACATGCAACACGTACGATTTTGTTTCGGCTGATGGTGTGTTTAAAGGCGGCAATATTACGCCGGGTGTAGAAATGCGCCTCAAAGCAATGCATGCGTTTACGGGAAGGTTGCCGGAAGTGCCGACTGCCGACTGTGCTCAACTATTGGGAACTTCCACCCAAACAGCTCTTCAATGCGGTGCGTTTTGGGGTGTTGTGTACGAAATAGATGGCTTTATTAAGGCACTCAAGTTGCTTTATCCGAAAATTTCTGTTTTTTTAACCGGAGGCTATGCATTTTATTTTGAAAAAAGAATAAAAAATCGCATCTTTGCAGTTTCAAATTTAGTTCCGATAGGGCTGAATAAAATTTTAATTTATAATGACTCTTTGTAAAAAAGGTTGGCTCTATATAATAGCGTTTGTTAGTGCGTTTTTTATGTTTTCTTTGGACATTTCTGCCCAAAACAACATCAATTCGCCTTACACGCGTTTTGGCTACGGTCGTCTGAACGATTTGGGCTTTTCACGCAATCAAGCCATGGGCGGTATCGGTTATGCTTTGCGTACCCGACAGCATATCAATCCTGCCAATCCTGCGTCATTCAGTAGCATTGACAGCACAAGTTTTATTTTTGAATTTGGTGTTTCGGGGCTTTTTTCTAATTTTTCGTCGGGAACGACTAATAAAACCACTTTTACCAGCAATTTGGAATATTTGGCGTTTCAAATACCCGTTACCAAATGGTTGGGATTGAGTGCCGGCATGGTGCCGTATTCCTTTATCGGCTACGATTACAAATTTACCGATTCTATTTCTGTGCCAAACAACTTAGATGCTACCGAGATGCCTTACCAACAGAGTTTTAACGGTAAAGGCGGTATTAGTCAAGTTTATTTTGGTTTGTCGGCATCGTTCCTTAAACATTTTTCGTTAGGCGTGTCTGCTTATTATCTTTTTGGCAATTTATCCCATTATAGGGCATTGCATTTTTTAGTTGAAAGAATGCCTGCATATTACACTATTCAAACATCGACCATGTTTGTAAGAAGCTTCAATTTCCATTACGGTATTCAATATTTTCAGACATTTGCCAAAAAACACGACCTTGTCGTCGGCTTGGTTTACGATCACCAATCGAAGCTTACCGGCGATTTAACCGTCAATACATTGGGTGTAGATACACTTATTGTTAGTGCAAAAGAAATGTTTGACCTTCCGAATATGTATGCGGGTGGTATTGCCTATACTTACGACAAACGTTTAACGGTGGGTGTCGATTTTATGTTTCAAGAATTTTCAAAGACGCGGTTTATGGGCGTAGTTGATAGTTTGGGAAATCGTGCAAAACTTTCTTTAGGTGCGGAATATATACATAAACCATTGGGTAACAGATATATCGATCGTGTTCGTTGGCGATTTGGAACCAACTATTCGCAATCGTATGTAAATATTAAAGGCTATAACACACACGACTTTGGCATAACTTTTGGTGTTGGTTTACCGTTGAAGACGACTAAAACCATGTTGAATGTCAATTTTGAATATGGCTACATCAACAACCGTGAAGCGTTATTACTCAAAGAAAATTATTATAAAATAGGATTGAATGTGAACTTAAACGAATTGTGGTTCTTTAAACCGAAAATTCAATAAAATTATTCAAAATAAATAATAAAAACAAACAAAATTATGAAAGCAATGAAATTATTAGTACTATTGTTATGCGTAACTGTTGGTGCGCATGCAGGAGGGAAACCCAAAAAACAATCTGCACAAAAAACTGCAGAACCGGTAGTAGAACAGACGACTGATCCGGCAGTATTAGAAGAGTGTCTGTTAAATCAAAGTCTATTTTATGAAGCAGCCAAAGTGAAAAACTATGCTGACGCATTGGCTCCTTGGGAAGCTGTTTATAAAACATGCCCGTCAATGTCGAAAGCCATCTATACTTATGGCGTTCGCATCATAACATGGCAAATGGACAATGAATCCGATCCGGCTAAAAAGGAGGCATTATTTGAAAAATTGATGACGTTGCACGATAATCAAGCCAAATATTTCGGCGATGACCCAAAGGCTCCGACGGCTTATATTTTAGGTATGAAAGCTTATTACTATATTCAATATCGACCGAACGACAAACAAACTCCGTACAATTGGTTGAAACAGTGCGTAACCGAACTTAAAGACGATGCTACGCCGACCTTTTTGCAACAGTTTGTTGTGTTGTCGCAAGATTTGTACAAGGCTGACAGTACTTTTGCTGCAACATTCATTAGTGATTATGTATTTGCCAATGACATTATTGAACGTAATGCAGCTAATGCTGATTTGAAAAATGCCGATCGCTATGGCGAAATAGATACTCCACTGGATAACCTTTTTGCACTTTCGGGAGCTGCCGATTGCAGTCGTTTGGAAAAAGTTTATGGAACGGCAGTAGAAAAAAATAAAACAAAACTTGACTATCTTACTTCTACAGTAAACCTGTTCAAGAGTTTAGGCTGTACTGATTCGAAAGTTTTCTTCAAGGCTTCTACGTATGCTCACAAAATAAAACCGAGTGCTGAAACAGCTAACGGTTGTGCCGAAATGTACTACAAAAATGAAGATTATACAAAAGCCATCTCTTATTTTGAAGAAGCTGCCAAACTGTCTTCCAATGATAAAGATAAGGCTGACTATTTTTTCAAAATTGCTCAAATTTATAAAAGATTGAACAATTCTATAAAATCGCGCGAATATGCACGTCTCTCGCTCGATAATAACCCCAATCAAGGCAATCCGTATATTTTGATAGGTTTGCTGTATGCCGATTCGCGAAACATCTACGATGACCCTGTGTTGCGTAACACGATTTATTGGGTGGCAGTAGATAAATTCAGAAAAGCAAAAGAGGTAGATCCTGAATGTGCCAATCAAGCTGACGAACTTATCCGTTCTTACAGTCGCTATTTCCCGTCGAAGGAAGATGTATTTATGCACCCCGATTTAGGCGAAGGAAAACAGTTCTGTGTCGGTGGTTGGATAGGCGAATGTACTATTTGCCGTTAAATTACAGAAATTGTAATTTTGGGTAGATGCACGTGTAATAGAATTAATAGTGTAACAATCACTTTTGGAGTGATTGTTATGCTGTTTTTTATAGCTTGCTCCGGAAATAAACCGAATGTAACGGACGAAGTAGTAGTTGATAGAACACAAGTGCCACGTTTGAAGGTCGATAGTATTACTACGTTGATATCCGATTCGGGTATTACTCGTTACCGTATTACTGCGCCAAAATGGTATGTGTACGATAGGGCTTCAGAACCCTATTGGGATTTTCCCGAAGGTTTGCACTTTGACCGTTTTGACCCGTTTTACGATGTTGATGCGCAAATTGATTGCAGACGCGCACGGTTTTACGAAGTTAAAAAAATGTGGGTACTCAATGATAGTGTAAAAGCTGTCAATTTACAAGGCGAACAATTTGAAACACAAGAACTTTATTGGGACCAACAGAAAGAACTTATTTATTCGGATTCGTTGATAATTATTACACAAAAAGATAAACGGATTGTCGGTTTGGGATTTGAATCTAATCAAACAATGACCAAATATACCATCCGTAAGCCTCAAGGCATTATTCCTGTGGATTCAGAAGAAGATTAATTATGGCAAACTGGCTTATCATTATCATATCTTTACTTTTTTCCGCCTTCTTTTCGGGAATGGAAATTGCTTTTGTTTCGTCTAACAAATTGCGTTTTGAATTAGACAAAAAAAACAAAGTTTTTTCCGCTTCGCTCTTAAACGTTTTTTACAAGCATCCGCAGCAATACATCTCTACTATGTTGGTAGGAAACAATATTGCTTTGGTTGTTTACGGTATAAAAATGGCTGAAGTTTTAGGTCCTGTTATTCGTATGGCAACGTCGAATGAAATTCTTGTTTCGCTGATACAAACCATTTTAGCAACAATTCTTGTGCTGTTTACCGGCGAATTCATACCTAAAACAATTTTCCGTTTCAATCCGAATTTATGGTTGAAGATTTTTTCGCCGTTACTCATTGTGTGTTATGCATTGCTCTATCCGATAGCTCGTGTGGCAACTATTTTATCTATTTGGATACTCAAACTGTTTAAGGTTAATGTAGGGCTGCACGACGAAAATATATCCATCAGTAAAGTAGATTTGGACTATTTGGTAAGTGAAACAGTAGAAAATGCCGACAAAAATGAGGATATTGACAATGAGGTAAAGATATTTCAAAATGCGTTGGACTTTTCATCGATTAAATTACGCGATTGCATTGTGCCTCGTACCGAAATTATTGCACTAAACTCAGACACTACTATTGAAGAAATTACCAACACTTTTGTTGAAACCGGATTGTCGAAAATTTTGATTTACAAAGATAGCATTGACAATATCATTGGTTATTTTCATTCATCCGATTTATTTAGAAATCCGACTTCGTGGCAAGAGTACCTGCGCACCATGCCGATTGTTCCCGAAACGATGGCTGCCAATAAGTTAATGGATATTTTTATGCGTGATAAAAAAAGTATTGCCGTAGTGGTCGATGAATTTGGTGGAACAGCCGGCATTGTTACGTTGGAAGATATTATGGAAGAAATTTTTGGCGAAATAGAGGACGAGCATGATACTAAAGAGTATGTAGCCAAAAAACTGAACGATAAAGAGTATCTGTTGTCGGGACGCTTGGAAATAGACTTTATCAACGAACAGTTTGATTTGCGTTTGCCCGAAACCGATGATTATCTTACCATAGCCGGTTTTATTATGTATCACTATCAAAAAATTCCGCAACAGAATGATGTAATTCGTATTGAAAATTACACTTTCAGGATAATTAAAGCGCGGAATAGTCGTATAGATTTGGTAAAATTATCGTTATAAAAGGCAGCTATTGCCTTATATGATAGGATTTTCCAAAAAAATGAAAAAAAGTTGTTTTGGTATTGTATTTTTTTGTAAATTCGTAGCCTAATTTTTGGGAAGAATTTAACAGTATTATTCATATATTAATTAAAATAAAAATGGCAACATTAGACAAAATTAGAAAACAAAGTGTATTACTTTTAGTCGTTGTAGGTTTAGCTCTTTTAGCTTTTATCGTTGGAGACTTGGTAAATTCTAGTGCAGCATTTTTTAGCGAATCGAGTGCCAACGTCGCCGAAATAAACGGTAAAAACGTAAAGATTAGATCTTATATGGAGGCTATCGATCAAATGACGGAAGTGTACAAAATGGAAATTGGTGAGGCAGCTATCGACGATAAAATTACCGACCAAATTCACCAGTCAGTTTGGGACATGACAGTGCGTGACAACATTTTGATGCGCGAAACGAAAGCTATCAACATGACGGTGAGCGAAGCAGAATTGTACGATTTGATTATGGGTAAAAACATCGATATGATGATTTCCAGTCGCCGTATGTTTTTCAATCCTGAAACCAATTCTTTTGACCCCGCTTTAGTAGCACAATTCAGGAAAATGATTGACAGCGACCATCCCAATCCTAATATCTCATTAGAGCAACTTAATCAATGGAAATCCTATTGGAAATTTTGGGAAGACCAAGTGAGAATGGGACGTTTGGAAGCTAAGTATGGCAAGTTGCTTTATAATCTTTTGGTAGTTAACTCGTTGGATGCAAAAAATTCGTATAACAATCAAAAAACGACAGTAGATTTTGTGTATGCCACAAAACCGTATTTAACACTGCCCGATTCGGTATATACAGCTTCCAACAGAGAATTGAAAGCTCTTTACAACAAAAAGAAAGAGCAATTTAAACAAGAAGCTTCGCGCGATTTGAAATATGTTATTTTTTACATTGAGCCGTCAGATGAAGATTTTGCTAATGCGGAACAATGGATTAACGAACTGAAACCCCAATTTGAAACTACAACGGAAATTGGTAGTCTTACTAATGCCAATTCGGACGTTACCTATAAAGGTGAAAATCTTTCAAAAGATGCGGTAGATGCCGATTTTCGTGATTTTGCTTTTTCCGGTAAAAAAGATGATTGCATGGGACCGCTGTTTGTTAACAACACCTACAAAATGGCACGCATTGTAGAAACGGGCATTATGCTTCCCGACTCTGTAAAATTGCGCCATATTTTGGTACAACAAGATACTGAAGAAAAAACGCAATTGTTGGCTGACAGTATTGAAAAAGCAATTAAAGAAGGAGCAGATTTTGCCGTAATGGCACAAACATATTCCAAAATGTCCCAAACAGCCACTAAAGGTGGCGAAATTGGTTGGGTAAAAGAAGCCGACCTTGAAAATGAGATGGCTGAAAAAGTCATGAAAGCAAGTGTTAATGAAGTGTTCCAAATGAAAGGCTCGTATGGCATTCAGATACTTCAGGTGATGGAACGTGCAGCCGAAACGCCAAAAGTAAAATTGGCTATTTTAGAACGCAAAGTGGTGCCGAGTTCAGCTACCCAAGCTAAAATTTTTCAACGAGCCAAACAGTTTGCTTACGAAAACAACACACCCGAAAAGTTGGAAAAAAGTGCTTTGGAACAAGGCTTATCTTGCCGTCCCATAAGTAGTTTAGATATCAATCAGACACGTGTTGCCAATTTGAAAAACTCGCGCCAAATTGTGCGTTGGGCATTTAAGAACGAAGTCAACACCGTATCTGATATTTTTGAATGCGACGATAAAATTATTGTTGCGGCAATTACCGGAGCAAATGAAAAAGGCTACAGAGATTTGGAAAGTGTGAAAGACTTTTTGCTTAACGAAATCCGTAGAGATAAAAAGGCAGAAGCTATTAAACAGGAGATGAGCGGAAAACAGATAGCTGATTTTGTTGCCGATGTTGCTGCCGGATATACGGTAGATACGTTGCGCGGAATTACTTTTAACACGCCCTATGCAGGCTCTGTTGGTCGCGAACCCGAATTATTTGCATTAGCTTCGATGGCAAATCAGGGACAACTTTCGCAACCGGTAAAAGGCGTTATGGGCGTTTATGTGTTTAATGTGTTCAATAAAGTTGTATCCGACCAGTCGTTTGATAAAGAAGCCGAGGTATCTGATTTGACAAGAGCTCATTACATGTTGCCGTATCTTGGTATGGATGTTTTGAAAAAAGCAGCTAATATTGAAGATTTACGTTACAAATATTTCTAATTAATTTTGTAAACATATAATTTGCATAAAAAGGTTACTCGAAGTAACCTTTTTATTTTAATACTAATTCTATTTTTACTACCTTTGCGCATCTATAATTCTTAAAAACGGATAATGGATAAATTTTTGCGGTTATTGGATTGGCGTGAAAAGCACATTAAGGAACGGCATTTTGTCCTTATTTTGAGTTTTGTAGTAGGTATTGCTGCTTCTTTCGCCGCATTTATCTTGAAGTCGCTCATCCATCTTATTCAGCGTGGTGTAACTTTTGTATTTGAAGCCGAAGATGTAAATTATTGGTATTTGGCTTTGCCCGCTTTAGGTATTACGCTGGCAAGTCTGTTTGTTCGTTACATCGTTAGGGACGACATTAGTCATGGCGTAACAAAAATTCTTTATGCCATTTCCCAACGAAAAGCCATAATAAAACTGCATAATGTTTGGTCGTCAATAGTGGCGAGTGCCATTACCATTGGCTTCGGAGGGTCGGTTGGTGCCGAGGCACCCATTGTGCTAACGGGTTCGGCTATTGGTTCGAATTTGGGGCGCGCATTCAAACTCGATCAAAAGACATTAATGTTGTTAGTGGGCTGTGGTGCGGCAGGTGCCATTGGTGGTATTTTTAAAGCTCCTATTGCCGGCGTTGCCTTTACATTGGAGGTTTTGTTGCTGGATTTGACTATGACTTCCATTGCACCATTATTGATTTCGTCGGTTACGGCGACGGCTTTTTCCTATTTCCTAATGGGCAGCGATGCCATGTTTCGTTTCGATTTGTATGAACTCTTCTCTCTGGAGCGTATTCCGTTTATTATAATATTAGGTGTGATATGCGGTCTCGTTTCGCTCTATTTCACCAGAGGCATGAATAAGTTAGAAGGATTTTTTAAACGTTTGAAAAAACCTTACCAGAAGATAGTCGTTGGCGGTATTATGTTGAGCATTCTGATTTTTTTCTTTCCTCCGCTATACGGTGAAGGTTACGACACTATCTCTGCTTTGTTAATGGGAAATTCCGATGTATTGTTCCATCATACATTTTTGTATAATTTTCGTCATAATTTATGGGTTGTCATTCTGTATTTCAGTATGATAGTCTTTTTCAAAATATTCGCATCGGCGGCAACTAACGGTGCCGGAGGAACGGGCGGTATTTTTGCACCGAGCTTATTTGTGGGTTGCATTACGGGATTTGTGGTATCGGAGGGTATGAATTGGTTAGGATTTGATATTCCGAGCAAAAATTTTGCATTTGCAGGCATGGCTGGTTTAATGTCAGGTGTGATGCATGCGCCTCTGACAGGCACTTTTCTAATTGCCGAATTGACGGGCGGTTACGATTTATTGATGACGCTTATTATTACGTCAGTTATTTCGTACCTGACTATCATTGTGTTTGAACCTCACAGCCTTTATGCGATGCGTTTGGCGCAAAAGGGCAAATTATTGACGCATCACAAGGATAAGGCTGTACTGACGCTTCTCACAATGGATAATGTTATAGAAAATGATTTGGAAGTAGTTTATCCCGAAATGTCTTTGGGCGAATTGGTAAAAGTTATTTCTCGTTCAAATAGAAATATTTTTCCTGTGGTTGATAGAAAAACCGGTGTCCTTCAGGGTGTTATGCCGTTGGACGAAGTTCGTAACATTATGTTCCGTCCGGAGCTGTACAACCGTTTTACGGTGAAAAAATTGATGATTTTTCCTAAAGCGAAAATCAATGTGAATATGCCGATGGAGAAAGTGATGGAGATATTTGAAAAAACGGGAGCGTGGAATTTACCGGTAGTGGATGATAGTGGTAAATATGTCGGTTTTGTTTCTAAATCAAAAATTTTCAACTCTTATCGTCGCGTGTTGGTGGATTTTTTCAACGAATAATCTTAAATTTTCCCAATAAGAAAGTTTTTTCGCATCTCTTCGGGAAATTTTTCAATCGCATACCTGAGCATAGTGCGTGGCATAGTTTTGTAGCGACCGTTTTGTGTAAAAAAGGCATATTCGCAGTTGAAATCGCGTTTACCGACTTCGCGGAGCATCCAGCCTACTGCTTTGTGTATCAAATCGTGCCGATGGTGCAGTAGCAATTCAGCAATAGACAATGTGTCATCGAATTGTCCGTTGCGGATAAAAGTCAGCGTACTGACAATGGCGATGCGTTGTAGCCACAAGTTGGTACTTTTGGCAAAAATGTAGAGGTCGTCTTTTGGACGATTGAGCAGAAAACCACCAACGATGATTGGTGCCGACAAATCGACTAAATCCCAATTGTTGATGTACGGATAGTTGGTAATGTAAAACTTATAGATTTCAGCTTTTGCTTCTTCGTTTTTTTCTTTCTTAAATTTTTCTACTAAAAAGAGTAGAGCAGTCATTCTGCATTCGTGTATCGGATTTTTAAGCAGTTTTTGTATTTCGCTTAGTTCCAAAGTTTTAATTGATTTTACAAGGGCACGTTGCATAGGGACGGTAACACCGATAAATTGGTCGCCTTCGCCATATTCGCCTTTTCCTGTTTTGAAGAAGGAGGATAAGATTTTGACTTTAGAAGGGTCGGCTAACTGCTTGATTTTCTGTTCGATTTCAGAGGCTTTCATCATAAAAAACTACGGCAAAAACGAATTGCTTTTGCCGTAGATATAAGTAAAATTTATTATTTCGCTGTTGTTACCCTATCTACCAAATAGACAATGTTCATGAATGATATTCCGCTATTGGTATTGAGCCCGATTTCGCAGGTGCGACTGTTGCTGTAACCGCTGGTGATGCCGTGTTTTTCTATTTGCGGACGCAATTTTCGCAGGGCAAATTTATTGACTTCGGGATGCGTAAATCCTTTATCGCCGGCAAAACCGCAACAACCGACTTCTTCGGGAACAACCACGTTGTTGGAACACAATTTTGCCAACTGTATGAGGCTATCTTTTAAATCCATTTTTATAGTGGAACAAGTGGCGTGTACCGTAATTGTTTCGTCAATTGGCGTGAAAATGAGCTTGTCGACAAGGAATTTCATAATAAATTCTACAGGTTCGTAGAGTTCTAAGTTCTTCATTGTATTCCGCATTCGGTAGAGACATGGACTTTGGTCGCACAAAATGGGATAGCGACCATTGTCGGAAGCTGCGCGTAATGCCGCTTCCAATTCTGCCGATTTCTGGTTGGCGATATCGGGCATACCTTTACTTTCCCAAATTGTTCCGCAGCAGAGTCCTTTCATATTTTTCGGGAAAATCACTTCGTATCCTGCTTTTTCGAGCAATTTTACTGTTTTTTGCATCAGCGGCATTTGGTCGGGGTCGTTTTTGCTTACGCCCATTGCTTGGTTGATGCAGCTTGGGAAATAAACTACTTTTAAATTTGATTTTAAAGTTGCTTTTGCTTTTTTTGTGCCTTTGGGCATTGCCGAAGTCCACAGCGGTAATCCCATTTTATGGACAATTGCCGCACCAAAGTTCATAATTTTGTCGCCAAGCAGTTTACTGATGATGTAAATGGTGTTCAGTCCGACTTTTATGCTTGATTGTAAAACACTTAAATAGCGGGCAGACCAAATTCCTAATTGTCGGGCGGCTTTGCTTTGTTCAATTTCCCTTTCGCGAATGACGTGGATGAATTCTCCGGTGTTGATTTTGACCGGACAACTTGTGGAACAAAGTCCGTCTCCTGCACAAGTGGCGTTGCCCAAATATTTGAATGATTTGATAAGTGCTTTTAACCGCTTGTTGTCTTCGCCCGTTTGTTTCAACCGTTCTATTTCACGCTGAATAACAATACGTTGGCGCGACGACAAAGTAAATCCGCAGGTAAGGCAATTAACTTCGCAGAAACCGCATTCGATGCATTTATCCACTAACGGATGCAGTTTTGGAAGTGGTTTTAAATTTTTTATATGACATTTGGGGTCGTCGTTGAAAATAACACCCGGATTAAGAATATTTTCGGGGTCGAAGAGCTGTTTGATGGCTTTCATCACATTATAAGCCTTTTCACCCCATTCTTTTTTAACAAAAGGAGCCATGTTGCGACCTGTTCCGTGTTCCGCTTTCAACGAGCCTTGGTATTTATCCACAACCATTGTTATCACATCGTTCATCATCTCTTCATAGCGTTGGACGGATGCCGGTGTGTCAAATGCTTGATTAATAATGAAGTGGTAATTGCCTTCTAAAGCGTGTCCGTAAATTACCGCATCATCGTAGTGGTGCTTTTCTAAAAGAGCTTGTAAGTCAACTGTGGCTTGTGGCAATAATTCGATGGGGAAAGCAACGTCTTCGATAAGACACGTGGTGCCGATGGGGCGCATACTGCCGACCGAAGGGAATATACCGGAACGCATAGCCCAATATTTTTTGTAAACATTAGGGTCGTCGGTAAATTTAGCAGCGGTCAGTGGTGTAAATTGATTGAGCACAGCTTCTGTTTGAGCTATTTTTTCGGATAGTTCTTGTTGCGTGTCTGAATCCACTTTGACCAAAAGGGCGATGGTGGTAGATGGTAGTGTTTCGAAACCTTCTACTGTTTCTTTTACAGAGGCTAAAGCTTTATAATCAAACAGTTCAACCGCAGAAACAGGGCGTTTTTTCAATTCAATAACAGCATGACAAGCCGCATCGGTATTAGGAAAAAAGGTTAGCGCACTTGCGGTTTTTTTGTAGTCAGGCTCCGTTCTCATGGTTACTTCGCTCAGGAATGCCAATGTGCCTTCCGAACCAACTAACAAGTGTGCAATGACATCGAAAGGGTCATCTAATTCAACCAACGGACAAATGGTTAATCCTGTAACATTTTTAATGCTGTATTTTTTGCGAATGAACGCCGTCAGTTCTTTATCATCGCGTACTTCTTTTTGAATTTTTTGAAGTTCCTCGATGAATTTCGGATGAGTTTTTTTGAAACTTTCCTTACTTTTTTCATCGGCGGTATCCAAAATGGTGCCATCTGCCAAAATCAGTCTTGCCGAAAGCATAACACTATTGCTGTTGGCATGGGTACCACAACTCATTCCCGAAGCATTGTTCATGACAATACCGCCCACCATAGCCGAATTGAGGGATGCGGGGTCGGGACCGAATTTGCGTCCGTAGGGTTTTAATAATTCATTAACGCGTTGTCCGATAATTCCGGGTTGTAGTTTGATTTTTAATCCATTGTCGCTTATTTCATATTTTTCCCATTTTTTCCCGACAACTACTAAAATGGAGTCGGTAATGGCTTGTCCCGAAAGACTTGTTCCGGCAGCGCGGAAAGTAATGGATTGCTTGTTTTTACGGGCGTAGTCCAGAATTTCGATAATTTCCTGTTCGTTGTTCGGATGGACAACATGTTTAGGTAGCAAGCGATAAAAACCGGCATCGGTTCCCCATGCTAAACGATCAATTTCAGAAGTTTTTGGCAATTGCATATTTTTGCTGATAAATTTTATTCGTAGAGATAATATTTCGATGATAGTGCTCTATAAGCATCCACGTCTTTGTACCAATAATCTGCTATGTCTTCAAAACGGTACCTTTTGGTAAAAGTGGTGCGAATATAATCGCTGCCGGACACTTTGTCGAACATGGAGTAACGGGCAGTATCGGCGTTATTAAATACTGTTTTATCAGGATATAAATCATTGAGTACTTGCATAATGTAGAATTGCACTTCGGACAGTTTTGCTTGGCTGTAGTCAGTAATATGTATTTCTACGCCTTGGCAATTTTCGCCTTTGAATGTGCTGTAGAATGGTTTGAAATGAATCGGACGGAAATGTAATCCTTTCAAATTCAATGCGTTCATAGCATTTGCCAATTTGTCGGCTTCCATCCATGGTGCACCCACTATTTGAAACGGCAGTGTGTAGCCTACGCCAATAGAAACGTAGTACAGTTCACCCAAAATACCGGTAATGGGATAGAATAATGCAGAGTGTTTATGCGGGATGTGCGGAGAAGCAAGTACCCATTCCAAACCGGTTTCTTCCCATGTCATTTCCCGTGTCCAACCTTCCATTTTCACCACGTGGAGACGGCATTTTTTAGATAGCATTTTTTCTTCGTTCAACATTATGGCTAATTCGCCACAAGTTTGCGCATAGAGATATGGAATTTTGAATTGGCTGACAAACGAAATAAAACCGTCTTCAGCGTAATTTCCTTCAATTTTAATTCCTCCAAGAGGATTGGGGCGGTCAAGTACCACAAAATCGATGTTGTTTTCGGCAGCGGCTTCCATAGCCAATCCCATAGTGCTGATGAACGTGTAGGAACGACATCCAATGTCCTGAATATCATACACTAATACATCAATTCCTTTAAGCATTTCGGGGGTTGGTTTGCGTGTTTTTCCAAAGATGGAGAAAACGGGAACGCCTGTTTTTGAGTCGGTGGTATTGTCCACTTTGTCGCCGGCGTGTACGTCGCCACGGACACCATGTTCAGGTCCGAATAATGCAACCAATTGAACGTTTTTTGCATCATATAAAATATCAATGGTTGATTTCAAATGACTGTCAACGCCTGTTGGGTTAGTAATTAACCCGACTCGTTTTCCCGCAAGGATATCGAAATTGTTGTCGCGAAGAACTTCAATGCCGGTTTTCACTGTAGCGGCATCGGTTGTGCAGCTGCTAAGAGCCACAATAAAAGAACTTAAAAGAAATGTTTTGAGTTTCATAAAAATAAGTTTTAAATGAATGACAAAATTAATCAAAAAAAGAACAAAAACAATACTTTTTTGTCCATTTTTCTAATAACCTTTAAGAGCCCTTCTTTTTTCTTTAAAAATTTTGTTTATTTTTGTTTTTTAGCTACTTTTGCAATCCTTTATAGGGGGATGTAAAATGTTTTGAATAAACCCTTAAATGTAATGAAGTTTAAAAAAAATAATCTCAAACGTGGTATTATTTCAAACCTCTCCTCTGTTGGTTATATGCCTCGTTGGATAGTGCTTGCGGTTGATTTAGTGTTGTGTACACTCGCTTTTTATTTGGCCTATTTCTTGGTGCTTAAACTCTACTATAACATTCCTCAATACCAAGAAGTAGCAGTAGAAACACGTTTGTTGGTAACACTTTTTTGTCAAACGGTGTTCTTTTTTGTGTTTCAAACGTTTGCAGGCATACTGCGTTATTCCACATACGCCGATGCGCTGAAATTGGCAATGTCGGTGCTGGCTACGCTTATAGTACTGTTTATTATCCATTATGCATGGTATTTTTTGTTTGGTGTGCGCTTCTTTTTGGGCGTTGGTTTGCTTGTCTATGGTGTTCTTGCATTTTTGTTCCTTTTTCTGCTTAGGTTGATTGTAAAGGTTACGTTTGATTATTTTGTGGTGAGTGTTGGTCAAGTAATACCTGTATTGATATATGGAGCAAAGACCGCCGGCGTAAGTATTGGCAAAATGCTTCATTCTACGACTGAATCCAAATACAAGTTAATAGGTTTTATCGATGATAGCAAAAGTGCCAATAAAATGCAGATTTTGGGCTGTCCGGTCTATTTGCGAAGCGATGAACGTAAATTGAAAGAAGTTTTCAAGAAAAAACAAATACGCGCTGTCATATTCTCACCTTGGAAAATGAAAGATATTAAAAGTACTAAAGAATTGGATTTTTTTCTTAACAACCAAGTATCAGTTTTGACGGCACCGCTTATTGAATCGTATGAAGATCGCTTGGACGAAGACAAATTGAAAAAGAGTCTCAAGAAAATTAAATCCATCCAAATTGAGGATTTGCTTAACCGTCGTCAAATAACTATTAATCAAGACAATATTGCAAAACAGATAACGGGAAAAGTTGTTTTGATATCAGGTGCGGCAGGTTCTATTGGTAGTGAAATAGCACGTCAAATCACGTCATTCAATCCTAAGATGTTGGTTCTTGTCGACCAAGCGGAGTCGCCTTTGCACAATTTGCGTTTGGAAATGGAGGAAAAATTTCCCGATTTGTGTTTCACTGTTTTTATTGGTGATGTTCGTAACTACGAGCGTATGGAGGCTTTAATGCAAACTTATCGTCCTGATATTGTTTACCATGCGGCGGCTTATAAACATGTGCCGTTGATGGAGGATAATCCAAGCGAAAGCATACTTACCAATGTGCTAGGCACTAAAAATATGGCGGATTTATCTGTCAAATATAATGTATCAAGTTTTGTGATGGTATCCACCGATAAGGCTGTAAATCCGACTAATGTAATGGGTGGGTCGAAGCGTATAGCCGAAATCTATGTACAATCGCTATTCAATAAATTGGTGAAAGAGAATAGTGCGTGCACGCAATTTATCACAACACGCTTTGGTAATGTGCTGGGTTCCAACGGTTCAGTCATTCCTCTTTTCAGGCAACAGATAGAGAAAGGAGGACCGCTAACAGTAACGCATCCCGATATTATTCGCTATTTTATGACGATACCGGAAGCTTGTTTGTTGGTGTTGGAAGCCGGTAGCATGGGTAAAGGCGGTGAAATTTTGATTTTCGACATGGGTGAACCCGTCAAAATTGTTGATTTGGCACGCCGAATGATTCAGTTAGCGGGTTTTGTTCCCGATGTGGATATTGCCATCAAATTCACAGGTTTACGTCCGGGTGAAAAACTCTATGAAGAGTTGCTATTGTCGAAAGAAAATACAATTCCCACCTATCACGACAAAATAATGATAGCGAAAGTGTGCAAGTTTGATTATGATACTGTTTTGCCGGAAATAATGGAACTTATTTCGTTGGCTCACGACATAAAAGACTATGCCGTAGTGGAAAAAATGAAAAAAATTGTCCCTGAATATATCAGTAAAAACTCGCCGTACGAGGTCATTGATTCGAAAAACAAGATTTATGCAAAAATTAATTGAAAATATAAGTCAGATGCCGTTATTCGGTGTCGTAATAACTTTTTTGATAGGATTGTTTTTTATGCCTTTAGTCATAAGGGTAGCGAAAAAGTATAATTTTGTGGTTAAACCTAATAAGCGAACTTCCCATCAAGGCGATATTCCTAATGTTGGCGGATTGAATATCTTTATTTCCTTTGTTATTTTCTTTTGTATATTTGAGTATCATCAAATTCCCAATTTTTATTCGCTGCTAATGGGTTTTTGTGCTATTTTGCTGGTGGGTCTCATCGATGATTTAATTGATTTGAGGGCATCTTGGAAATTGCTTGGCGAAATAATAGCAGGGTGTTTTCTTATAGTTTTAGCTGATGTTCGTATAACCAATATGCACGGCATTTTTTCTATTTGGGAATTATCCGACGCTGTCAGCTATTTTGTCTCTTTTTTTGTTTATATAGCTATTATTAATGCTTTGAACTTGATAGACGGTGTTGATGGTTTGGCTTCGGGCATGGGCATAATTTATGCGTGCTTTTTCGCTATCTATTTTCACTTGACGGGTAACATTGCTTTGTCGCTTTTAGCGTATGGACTTTCAGGTTCTTTGGCAGTGTTTTTTATATACAATGTTTTTGGCGATAGTCGCCGTAAAATATTCATGGGCGACTCGGGGTCGTTGCTTCTTGGCTTCTTAATTTCTTACTTGACATTCCAATTTTTGGAATTGAATGCTTACTGGCCTCTTGATACACTACAAATATACCACATGAAAGCTGCTCCTGCCGTTGCTATCTGTGTGCTTTTTGTGCCGTTGTTCGATACGGTGCGTGTAGCGGTTACGCGCATTAAACATGGAACATCGCCTTTTTGTCCCGATAAAAATCATATTCACCATTTGTTGTTGCGTATAGGATTGAAACACAAACAAGTAACCTGTGTTTTGATGACAGTAACCATAGGTTTCACTTTGTTAGGTATCGCTTGTCGTAATTGGTCGTCTATCTGGTTAATGGTTTTGACTTGCGTAATAGGTTTTATACTAATATTCATATTATGGCGTTTGGTTGATAAGGCTAATAGTGAATCTTCAAATAAAAATCAAATTAACAATTAAAATCATATGAAAACGAAACGTAAAATAGCCGTTATCGGTTTAGGATATGTGGGATTGCCGCTTGCTCGTCTTTTTTCTACAAAGCATCCGACAATTGGATACGATTTGAATAAAAAACGTGTTGATGAATTGATGTCGGGACACGATTCAACCTTGGAAGTGGAGGATGAACTTTTACAACAAGCTATTGCCAACGGTTTTCGTTGTACTGCTAACATTGAAGATATTAAAGATTGTGATTTCTATGTGGTGGCAGTACCTACGCCTGTAGATGAAAACAATCGTCCTGATTTGCGCCCATTGTTGAAAGCTAGCGAAGCGATTGGTGAAGTTATTTCCAAAGGCGATATTGTGGTGTACGAATCGACCGTTTATCCCGGTATGACGGAGGAGGAATGTATACCTGTTTTAGAACGAGTTTCGGGTTTGAAGTTCAATGTTGATTTCTTTGCCGGCTATTCTCCTGAACGTATCAATCCGGGCGACAAACTTCACACGGTAGAAAAAATTCGCAAAGTTACTTCCGGTTCAACTCCCGAAATAGCCGATATTGTCGATGCCGTTTACAATTCTGTTTTAGTGAACGGTACACACAAAGCATCGTCAATTAAAGTGGCTGAAGCTTCTAAAATTATAGAAAATTCACAGCGTGATGTCAATATTGCTTTTATGAACGAGTTGGCTAAAATTTTTAACGCAATGGACATCGATACTAACGATGTTATCGAAGCAGCTTCGTCGAAATGGAATTTTATTAAACTTACTCCGGGCTTAGTGGGTGGTCACTGTATCAGTGTCGATCCGTATTATTTGATTCAAAAAGCGCAAGTTTACGGCGTCTTACCTCGTGTGATGACCAGCGCACGTCGTTTGAACGACGGTATGGGAGCTTATGTGGCAAATCAGACCATCAAGTATATGAACAAGGCGGGAAAAATGGTAAAAGATTCCAAAATTTTGATTCTCGGCATTACGTTCAAGGAAAATTGCCCCGATATTCGTAACACAAAAGTTGTGGACATTTATCATACTTTGATGGAATACACCAACAATATCACGGTTTATGATCCTTGGGCAAATGTGGATGCCGTAAAACATGAGTACCATATTGATGCTGTCAATGAACTTCCTGATGAACAATATGATGCTCTGATATTGGCGGTAGCGCACGACAAATTCAAAACGTTTGATTTTGCAAAATTTAAAGCACAAGGTACTGTCATTTTTGATGTTAAGAATTTTGTTGATCGCGATTTGGTTGACGGAAGACTTTAAAAAAATATCAACCCCAAAACCCTTTTGCAAAAAACTCGTATGGAGCGTGCAGAAGGAACGGTTGATAAGATTGATGTTGACATATACTGAAAAATGACAGATACAAAATCCAAAACTATCGCTCGTAATACGCTGTTACTGTATATGAGAATGTTGCTTGTAATGGCAATTACCTTATATACGGTGCGTCTCGTATTGGATGCGTTAGGCATGGTAGATTACGGTTTGTATAATGTCATTGCCGGCGTTGTTACGATGATGGCTTCGGTGAATAGTGCATTATCGGCTGCCACGCAACGTTATTATTCCTATGCGCTTGGTGAAAATAACATCGGTAATTTAAACAGATTTTTTTCGGCTATTTTTAATATCTATCTCATATTTTCGCTACTTGTTTTAGTGTTGGGCGAAACCGTAGGATTGTGGTTTGTTAATACCCAACTGTCGATTCCTGCAGAACGTATGGTCGCAGTGAATTATCTCTATCAGTTTTCAATCTTCATTTTCATTGTGGGCATGATGGCTACTCCGTACTCTTCGATGATGATAGCTAAAGAAGATATGAATCTGTTTGCTATTATTAGTGTGGTAGAGTGTTTGTTGAAATTACTTGCAGTAGTAGTATTATATTGGATTCCGGTAGATAGATTAATTATGTATGGCTGTCTTTTGCTTTTGGTGCAATTGATTTCTACGGGAGGCTACGTATTGATTTTTAAACTGAAGTATAAAGAGTGTAGCTATGTGAAATTACAACACTCCGAACTTTATAAAGAGATTGTTTCGTTTTCAGGTTGGAATTTGTTTGGTTCGTTATCTAGTGTCTTGAATTTTCAAGCGAATACGATTTTGATTAATATTTTTTTCGGGCCGGTGGTAACGGCAGCTCGTGCTATCGCGTTGCAGGTCTATAATGCATTAGGTGCTTTTTACAATAGTTTTATTACAGCACTTCGTCCGGCAATGATAAAAAGTTATGCCGAAAAAGACAATAAGTATTTGATGCATTTATTTGAGTTTAGCAATAAATTTATCTATTATTCTTTATTGGTAATAGGTTTACCATTAATTTTTGAAATGGAATTTATACTGTCTGTTTGGCTGAAAGAGATATCATCGGACATGGTTATATTTACGCAATTGATAGTGGTGTTTGCCATTTTGTTAGCGTTGCACAATCCTGTTACGATTATTATGCAGGCGACTGGAAAAGTAAAGAAATATTTTCTGTATGTCGAATCGTTTACATTATTGTCAATGCCGTTTACTTATGTGGCATTTAAACTTGGTTTTCCAGCATCGTCCACGTTTGTAGTGATGATTATAGTTTTTGCATTGGCGCATCTCATTCGTCTGATAATCTTGAAATTAAATGCAGAGTGGTTTCGAATTAAAGATTATATGGTGTCGTTTGTTGTGCCGGCACTGCTAATAACAGCTTTTGCTACTGTTTGTACATTGTTGATGAGAAATTTTGTGGATAATCAGATAGCGAAATTCGTGTGTGTTGTTTTGGTGGCTATCGTTTCCATAGTAGTACCCGTGCTATGCTTTGCGTTGAACAGACAAGAAAAACAACTGCTTAAAATGTTAATACATAGGTAATGGATCATATCAAAGTATTGGATAATTTATATTTGGTAATCAATATATGCTTATATTTGATAGCCATTATTGTGTGTTACAGACGATATGGATACATGAATATTGGTGGCGCATGCCTTGTGCTGTATCTTTCTATTGCGGTTGTTTCGCTGCATTTGTACAATACATCTACATTTGAATTTGATTTCGAAAGGCTAACTTTGTTTCCGTTCCTTTATTTGTTCGGTATGTTGCTGATGGCGTTGTCTTCTTTGTTGAAATTTGACGAACGTGCTGTGACATTTGAACAGCCGACAGCCATGCGTTCATTTTATGCGCTGTGCGTGGTGGGAGTTCTTGCTACTCTATTTTATTTTATCAGTAGTCTTTCTTCACTCCAGTTAAATCTTGCAAGTTTGTTTGTAGATAGCGGAGGCGCCGATTTGTATGCTGATAGTATGGAAGATAGCGAAGATGTTGGTGTAGGAGTAGATAATTTGATGTCCATCATTAGCAATTTGTGTTCCGACGTAATGATATTGGCTTTGTTTTATGTGATGACATTCAAGTCCCCCAAAAAATGGTTAATTGTCGGTATTATAGTATCAGTAGCACTGAGTTTGATAATGTCGCTTTCGGAAGGTTTGCGTGGACAGGTTGTATTATCGTTGCTGACCATTTTATTTACCTATTATTTATTTCGTTATAGATTACCCCAAAGGGCAAAGCGCATAGCTAAAATTGTGATGATTGTTGTTGGCGTGTTGGCTATAGTACCGGTGGCTTTTATTACGTTCAGTCGCTTTGACAATCACCAATCGATGGATGTTGCCGAATCAATAGAATGGTATTATGGTCAGTCGTTTCTGAATTTTAATAATTACGGATTGGATGCTGGAGGTATTCGCTATGGCGATCGTACGGCAAATTTTTTCAAAAGTTTTCTTTTCGATGATGTTCCTCATAATTTTGTAGAACGGCGCGAAAAATATTCACACTTGAAAATTGACGATTACTATTTTTATACGTTTGTTGGCGATTTTACAATTGATTATGGACCTATTTTGGCGGTGTTGCTTTTTATAATTTTTACTGTTATTTTTGTAAAAAAAACAAGAGCAGACAACAATCGTTTACATTTTCACCAGTTGTTAATGCTCTATTTTGTGTTATGCGTGTGTGTGCAAGGCTCCTTCTATTTGTTTTCATATTCCGATGTGGGAGGAAACTTGAAGATGATATTTATGCTAATGCTCTATGTTTATTTTAAGTTGGATTATATGCGTGCTAATGGCATTCTTAAGTGGAAATAAAGACGCTCTAAATTATGAAACTAGCATTGTTTTATAAGGAATTATTAAGTTTTGCAAGGAAACAAATTAAGATATTTTTAGCATATAGCGTAGCAACAGGTGCTCTTGTTGTAGTGATAAAATAATTCGAAAAAGCTAATAAATTAAAGATATTAACAATGACCAAAGCTCGCGTAATAGCTCTTTATTTACCGCAATATCATCCGATTCCTGAAAATGATGAATGGTGGGGCAAGGGATTTACCGAATGGACGAATGTTGGAAAAGCAAAACCTCTTTTCCGTGGACATTACCAGCCTCGCGTACCGGCTGATTTGGGGTATTACGACTTGCGTTTACCGGAGGTGCGCGAAGCGCAGGCAGAATTAGCTCGTGAAGCCGGAGTGGAGGCATTTTGCTATTACCACTATTGGTTTGGTGATGGCAAACAACTGCTCGAAAGACCTTTCAATGAAGTATTGGCATCGGGTAAACCCGATTTTCCGTTTTGCTTGTGTTGGGCTAATCATTCGTGGACAAACAAAACTTGGTTGAAATCACATACGTTCGCCGAAAATAAAATGCTGATGGAGCAGCGTTATTTGGGTGAAAAAGATTATACAGAGCATTTTTATTCCGTTTTGCCAGCATTCAAAGACAAACGGTATGTTACGGTCGATGGCAAACCAATGTTTACCGTGTACGACACTTTGAATTTTGACGATTTACCTACATTTTTAACAACTTGGCGACGTTTGGCTACCGAAAATGGGCTAAAAGGTATTTATTTTGTCGGCATGGTGCCCTCAACGTTGAGTTTTACGTTGGATTCTTCGGGACAGCGCAAAACGGCGATCCCGAATTTGGAGAGCAGCGCAACCATATTCAACTATGTGCTTGGACTGGGTTTTGATGCTGTCAATTCGTTTGGAAAACGTCGTGGTGAGATGCTCTCGTCCAACAAATATCTCGATTTATTTAAGACCGGTTTGCGTCGCATGGGACTTAAAATAGGTGCAGACAAATACGATTACGCTAAAACCGTCTGTAACTTTTTTGCACCGGAAGATGCATGGGAGAATGTGTTTCCGTCCATTTTCCCGCAGTGGGACAGAACGGCGCGTATTGGAAATGTTGATGGTATTTACATTAATAGTACGCCTGAAAAATTTGAAAAGCATGTGCGTAAAGCTATCAATGTAGTCAAAAATAAACAACCTGAACACCAAATTATATTTCTGAAATCGTGGAACGAGTGGGCGGAAGGTAATTATGTGGAACCCGACATAAAATATGGGAAAGGTTACATTAATGCATTATGCAATGCAATAAAACATGGAGAAAAAAGTAATAAATAAAACCCTTAATTAGGCGAATGATATGCGTACAATATGTTTTATTTTAAGTTCTATTCAATCTATTCATAGCATCAAACGCATAGATGAATTCGTTGAACAAGGATATGATGTCAAAGTGTTTGGTTTTAATAGGGAAGATTCTCCTCAAACCAGTTATGATAGATTTGATATAGAGATAATAGGGACGTTTAGCAGTGAAATGCCTTATCATAAACGTTTGCCTTTGCTCTGGAAAGGTATTCGAAAGGCTAAATCAAAGACTCGAGGACTTAATTGTTTGTGGTATTATTTTGGTCTTGACGTTGCTTTGTTAGGACGACTTATTAATATTAGCAAGCCTTATATTTATGAAGAAGCCGATTTGACGTATACGTATATAAATAATTCGTTGTTAAAATACATTTTTCGTATCCTTGACAAAAACACTATCAAAAAATCGTTTAAAACAGTATTGACATCGGATGGTTTTGTATGGTTCTTATTTGGAAACAAACATCCTAAAAATGTATCAATTATTACAAATCGATTGCTTAAAAGCACTTTGTCTGTTCCGCATGAAACGAAGCATGTTTTGGATATGGAACATTTGGTGTTTGGATTTTTGGGTGGAGCGCGATTTGAATCCGTTTATTATTTTATAAAGACAGTAGTGAAACATTTTCCTCAACATCAAGTGGTGGTTTATGGTACAATAGATGAAAAATTTAGCGAGCGTTATGCTGTGTTGGAAAAATATGATAATTTTGCATTTTATGGACGTTTTTCAAATCCGACAGAGTTGCCAAAGATTTATGCAGGAATTGATTTGGTGATATCCACATATGACATTTGTTATGATAATGTAAAACATGCTGAACCGAATAAATTGTATGAAGCGGTCTATTTTGAAACGCCTATTATAGTTACAGAGGGCACTTTTTTGGCATCTAAAGTGGCAAAATATGGGATAGGATATGCGGTGGACGCCTTAGATGAAAAGGCTATTGTACAATTTATTGAGGGATTAACTAAAACTTCGTTAAATGAATGTATGACAAATTGCCGAAAGATTGATAAAATGCGATGCATCAACGACAATCAGACTTTTTTTGATGAATTAAAAACGTTAATGGTTAGCTTATGAAAAAAATGATGTTGGTGTTTGGTACTCGACCTGAAGCTATTAAAATGGCTCCATTGGTTAAAGAGTTTCAAAAACATCCCGATAAATTTCATTCTGTTGTATGTGTAACGGGACAGCATCGCGAGATGTTAGACCAAGTATTACACATATTTGACATTGTACCGGATATTGACCTCAATATTATGCAACAAGGGCAAGACCTTTATGATGTAACTACGCGCGTATTGCTGGGAATGCGAGATGTATTGAAACAAGAACGTCCTGACGTGGTATTCGTACATGGCGATACGACAACCTCAACTGCGGCTGCATTGGCAGCGTTTTATCAACAAATTCCGGTGGCGCATATTGAAGCGGGATTGCGTACAAACAATATTTATAACCCGTGGCCTGAGGAGATGAATAGGCAAATAACGAGCCGTATAGCTTCTTTTCATTTTGCACCAACGGAATTAAGTCGTCGCAATTTGCTAAAAGAGAATATAGAAGCCTCCAAAATTACGGTTACGGGAAACACAGTTATAGATGCTTTGCATCGTGTTGTCGATAAAATACAGAAAGATAAGGCATTAGATAGTGTGTTAGCTGAAAGCTTAAAAAATGTAGGTTATGATGTTACACGTTTAAAAGAGGACAAAAAATTGGTGCTTATCACGGGGCATCGCCGTGAAAATTTTGGCGATGGATTCCTTAATATATGCCGTGCTATCAAAGATTTGGCATCGAAGTATCCAAACGTTGATTTTGTTTATCCTATGCACCTTAATCCCAATGTGCGTACACCAATTCATTCAATGTTTGGAGAGAATTTGGTAGATTTGGGCAATGTGTTTTTTATAGAGCCATTGGAATACCTTTCTTTTGTTTATTTAATGGAAAAAAGCGTCATTGTATTGACTGATAGTGGTGGCATACAAGAAGAAGCTCCCAGTTTGGGAAAACCTGTATTAGTGATGCGTAACACAACGGAAAGACCCGAAGCGTTGGAGAAAGGTACCGTGAAATTAGTTGGTACCGATTACGATAAAATTGTTAGAGAAATGTCAATTTTATTGGATGACCCGATTGCTTATACCAAAATGAGTCAAGCTATTAATCCGTATGGAGACGGAAAAGCGTGTGAGCGCATTGTTGAGCAATTTAAGTGAATAAATGTGCATTGATTCTGTTGAAAAGTAGAATAATGTTATGAAAATTTCTTTTTCACCTCCGGATATTACGGAGCAGGAAATTCAGGAAGTGGCTGAAGCATTGCGTTCGGGTTGGATTACTACCGGTCCTCGGACGAAAGAATTTGAAAAACGTATAGCCGCTTATTGTCATACTCAAATGGCGGTATGCCTCAATTCGGCTACAGCGTGTATGGAAATGGCTTTGCGCTTGTTGGGTGTCGGTATTGGCGACGAAGTGATAGTTCCTGCCTATACTTATACGGCTACGGCAAGTGTGGTGTGTCATGTGGGTGCTAAACCGGTGATGGTAGATTGTGCACCGAATGCTTTCGAAATGGATTACGCTCAGGTGGCTGCAGCCATTAATAAACGTACAAAGGTAATTATACCGGTTGATTTGGCAGGTGTCATGTGCGATTACGATGCTATTTTCAAACTTGTTGAATTGAAACGTGCTTTATTTCGTCCGAATAACGACATTCAAAAAGCATTTGGTCGTATTGTCGTGTTGTCGGATGCCGCACATGCATTCGGAGCTAGTCGCCATGGAAAAATGTGCGGTGAAGTGGCTGATTTCACAAGTTTTTCTTTTCATGCAGTAAAAAATCTAACGACAGCCGAAGGCGGAGCTTTAACGTGGCGACCGATTGTTGGTGTTGATGATGAATGGATTTACAAACAGTTGCAAACAGTTTCTTTGCATGGACAGAGCAAGGATGCGTTGGCAAAAACACAGTTGGGAGCATGGGAATACGACATTGTGTCGCCGGCTTACAAGTGCAATATGACCGATATTATGGCGGCTATTGGGCTGATTCAATTGCAACGCTATCCGACTATTTTGGAGCGTCGTAAGGCTATTATCGAACGTTACAATGCAGCTCTTGAAAATAGCAATGTACAGGTGTTAAACCATTTTACAGCCAACCATGTGTCGAGTGGGCACCTCTATTTAGTGCGTTTGTTGGATAAAGATGTAACGTTCAGAAATGAAGTGATTTTGAAAATGGCGGAACGTGGCATTGCTACTAATGTGCATTATAAACCACTTCCGATGATGACGGCTTACAAGAATTTAGGTTTCGATATTGCCGACTATCCGCAGGCGTACAATCAATACTGTAATGAAATAACATTGCCATTACATACGTGTTTGACGGACGAACAAGTAGAATATGTTATTACTAATTTCGTAGATATTATTAGCGAATGATTAGGTTGTTCGACATAGTATTTTCGTTTTTGGGACTATTGTTTTTATTACCGTTGTTCCTTGTTTTGTATGTTGTTATTTGTATAGAAAGTCGTGGCGACGGTTTTTATTGCCAAACACGCGTTGGCAAGGACGATCGCGATTTTCAGTTGTTGAAATTTCGTTCCATGCGTGTCGGAGCCGATGCCGAAGGTTTGATAACTATTGGTGGAAATGATTCTCGCATTACTCGCGTGGGCTATTTTATTCGTAAATATAAGCTCGATGAATTGCCGCAGTTGATTAATGTGCTGATTGGCGATATGAGTTTGGTAGGCCCGCGTCCCGAAGTACGCAAGTACGTTGATTTATATACACCTGAACAGCGCAAGATATTGTTGTCTGTTCGTCCGGGAATAACGGACTATGCATCGATAGAATATGTCGATGAAAACGAACTTTTAGACAAAGCCGTAGATCCCGAAAAAGAATATATTGAGAAAATAATGCCGGATAAAATTCGGTACAATATGAAATATATTAATAATCAAACGGTTAGCGAGTACTTTAAAATTATATTTTTAACATTTCTGAAAATTTTTAGATAATTATGAAAATTGCGATAGTTGGAACCGGTTATGTGGGGTTAGTTTCGGGTGCCTGTTTTGCAGAAATGGGTGTTGATGTTACTTGTGTTGATATTAATGTCGCTAAAATAGAAGCATTGAAAGCAGGTGAAGTGCCGATTTACGAACCCAATTTGGAAACTTTGGTTCAGCGTAACGTAAAATCCGACAGGCTTCATTTTTCTACGGATTTGGCTTCGGTACTCAATGATATGGATGTTGTTTTTTTGGCAGTAAATACGCCTTCCGATAAAGATGGCAGTGCTGATTTGCGTTATGTACTTGAAGTGGCGCGTACAATAGGACAAAATATGACCAAATATTTGTTGGTGGTAACGAAAAGTACCGTTCCTGTTGGTACGACTGCTAAGGTTAAAGCTGTTATTTCTGAAGAATTGAAGAAACGCGGTTTGAACATAGAATTTGACGTGGCAAGCAATCCCGAATTTTTGAAAGAAGGTAATGCTATTGCTGATTTTATGAAACCTGATCGTGTGGTTGTCGGTGTGGAATCAGAACGGGCAAAAAAGATAATGACACGTTTGTACAAACCTATGCAACTGAATAATTTCCGTGTCATATATATGGATATTCCTTCGGCTGAGATGACCAAATATGCGGCTAATGCGATGTTAGCAACTCGTATCAGTTTTATGAACGATATTGCCAACTTGTGCGAACGTGTTGGTGTTGATGTCAATATGGTGCGTAAAGGTATTGGTTCTGATTCCCGTATAGGTAATCGTTTTTTATTCCCGGGTTGCGGTTATGGGGGCAGTTGTTTCCCAAAAGATGTAAAAGCATTGATCAAAACAGCCGAACAAAACGGTTACGAATTAAAAGTGCTGAAAGCGGTGGAAGAGGTGAATGAAAAACAGAAAAATATCTTGTTTGAAAAATTCGTGAATTACTATAAAGGCGATGTGAAAGGACGCAAGGTTGCTTTGTGGGGATTGGCTTTCAAACCGGAAACTGACGACATGCGCGATGCTCCGTCTTTAGTGTTGATAGATAGTTTGTTGAAAGCAGGTTGTCAAATTGCCGTTTATGACCCTATAGCGATGGATGAATGTCGGCGCAGAATAGGTGATGTGGTAACCTATTTTCAGGATATGTATGCAACAGTATTAGATGCGGATGCCATTTTTCATGTAACCGAATGGAAGGAATTTCGCATGCCCAATTGGCAAGTAATCAAACGTTTGATAAAATTAGATGCTGTGCTGATTGATGGTCGAAATGTTTTTGACAAAAATGAGTTGGAAGGTATCAATTATTTGAGGATCGGATGAAATGTCAAGGTTTATGTCAAATATAAATTTGGATAACCATTATTTTTGGAAAATACTTTGCCGACGAAAATATTGGTTGGCTGGATTGGTGTGTTTTAACATTGCTTTAACGTGTCTGATTTTGCGAACCCCTCTATTTCCTAAATTTTACGAGTCGTCAGTCGTTTTATACATCGAACGTTCAAATATCAATCCTCAAATTTTTTTCGATACGCCAGATTTGAAAACGTATGTGGTGATGAAACATGGTTTATTGATTCCATCAAAACGTGAACAATTCACAACTTTGACTTTAAAAAATTTTGACCGTCGGATTCATTTCGTATTACAACGTAATGGAAATGTACTAATTACTGTACACGATGAGTCTCCTCAAAGAGCATATGATATTACCTGCACGATTGTGGATATTATTTCCGATAAGGTGCACAAATTTTCAAAAGATTTAAAAATTATTTCAGAACCACAAATTGCGTCTATTCCTATAGCTCGGAATTATTGTAAATTCATTATATTGGTCACAGTGCTTACACTATTGTTCTCTGTAGTGTGGTTTTTTCTATACGATACATTTTGTGCAAAATCGGATTGCAAAAATAAATAATGTTACAAATTTCGATAAAAAATAAGATCGGGGTAATACTATTCATTTTGTTGTGTTTAAGCGCAATAACAGGTTATTACACTTATTTGGTATCGACCAAGTTGGCTTTCATTCGTATTTTACCTATTGCCGCTTTTTGTTTTCTGCTTTGTTTACCTAAATCTAAATACGATAGGTCTTATTGCTATACTGTTGGTTTTTTCCTTGTTTATACTGCATATACTGTTTTTCTCTCTATTTTTTATGTAGAGTTTGTAAGACTTCTTGATGTGTTGAATTATGTTTTGGGTTTTGTAATTGTATATTGTTCGCTGACACTCATCTATATAGATGCAAAAAAATACCTTCATTATTTTTTTCTGATAAGTTGCTTGGCGTCTATTGCGTTGTCGCTAATGGCTTGGTTCGAATATTTTACAAACTTTCATTTGAGCGCATCGTTTTCTTGTTTACCGGAAAATGAGAGAACAAATTTTCCGTGCGCTTTTTGGGCTAATCCAAATGATTTTGCGATAGTTTTATCTCTCTTCTTTATATATGTTTTGGCGTATAGCAAAAATTGTCGCAAGAAACGTTTGTGGTTTGTAGAGTTGTTATATATATTGTTTATATGCTGCACGTTACTTTTACTAAGATGTCGAATTGCCGAATTAGTCGTTGGCATTTTTTTGATTTTTTATTTTCGCCATTTTATTAAAGAGAATAAAATTATCTGGCTCATTTTTCTTTTGGGCGGAGCTGTCGTAATGTTTTATTTTTGGTTGTTAGGCACTGACTCCTCAACAAACTTGAGAGGAAATCTTTATTGTTATTCGTTCAAATCGCTTTTCGATTCTTATTTTTTAGGTTTTGGTGCCGGTATGGATCGCCATTATTTTATGTCTTTAAATAATTATGCTTTATTTCACGGTATTGTAAATACACATTCATTTCTTTTTGAGATGCTTATTTCATCAGGCCTTGTTGTTTTTTTACTATATGTGGCACTGTTGACGTACATAGAAAATAAAACTTTGAAAATAGCAAAAAATGAGTTTGTTTTATTGCCTATTTTGTATGTGGTGTTGTTATTTGCTCCAAGTTCCAGTGTCGATTTGTGGATTCATTATATCTTTTTTTCGGTATTTGTTGGGTATATCCATTGTGGAAAGGAATTGTGTAGTACCAATTAAAAATTAACAGATGTTGTCACTCAAGCAAAAAACGGTTTCGGGCCTAAAATGGACAACGGTAGCTACTGTCAATAATACGTTGGTACAGATACTGAAATTATTTATTTTGGCACGCTTGCTCGAAAAAAGTGATTTCGGACTGATTGCCATTGTGTTAATGATATTGGGTTTTACGGAGATTTTTTCGAACTTGGGTTTATCTATTGGGTTGATTCACAAGCAAGAGGTTAGCCAAAAGCAATATTCTTCTGTTTTTTGGGTGAATTTGTCGTTGAGTATTGTTTTATATCTGTTTTTGGTAGCAATGTCGCCGTTGTTTGCCGATTTTTATGCTCAAAACGAGCTTAAAACATTGATTCCGTTAATGGGTGTTCAGTTGATTATCAACGCATTCGGGAAAATGTTCTATACTTTCAAAACGAAAAATTTGGAATTTAAGTTCCTTTCCATTGTTAGTATTGTCGGAATTTATATTGGAACAATTGTAACATTGTGGCTGGCATGGCGCGGCTATGGTGTGTATAGCTTGGTGTACGGTTTGCTTGTGCAATCGTTGGTAACGCAAGTGGTGTATGCAGTTTCCGGACTAAAGATGTATCGAATTTTGCTATATTGCAATTTGCGAGAAATAATGGATTTGATTAAAATCGGTGGTTTTCAAGTGGGAACGCAGGTACTCGATTATGTTTCTAACAAGTTGGACATCTTTTTGATTGGTCGTTTTTTTGGCATGGAACTGTTAGGCGTATATAATTTAGCGAAAGAGTTGATAATGAAGCCAATACAAGTTGTTAATCCTATTATTACCAATGTAGCGACGCCTTCTTTTGCCAAGTTTCAGGATAATTTGCCAATGATTCAGGAAAATTATTTGAAAGTAATCAAACTATTGTCTGTGTTTAATTTTCCGATATTTATTTGTTTTGCTGTTTTTGCAGAGCCGATAGTATTAATCATTTATGGTCAAGGAATGATGGAAGTGACCGCTTTTGTTCGTATTTTGGCTTTTTGGGGATTGTTTAATTCCATTGGCAATCCTGCCGGCATATTGATGGTGGCAAAAGGGCGTACAGACTTAGGGTTCTATTGGACGGTGGTGCGTATTGTGGTGATGACCGTTGCCATGTGGCTTGCTTGCCAATTTACCATTTTTACAGTTGCTTATGCTCAAACGTTGATTGCATTTGCCTTCTTGTTCCTTTATTGGCGCATGATGGTGTATAATTTATCGTTGATACCTTTGAAGCGATACATACAATCTTTCCTTTTGCCTTTGCTGATTGTTTTGATTGTAGGAGCTGGAATTTATTTGGTGTCGTTGCTTTCTAAAAACATTTATTTTCAGTTAGCTCTTATAGCCGTATTTGGAATATTGGTGGTAGCTGCCTATTGGATATTTGATAAATCATATTTGAAAAGTTTGAAAACGATGGTGTTGTCAAAATGAAGACGTCGAAAAAACATATCGTATTGGTTACTACATGGTTTCCTCCGCGTAATTCGGTGGCTGTTAATCGTATGTGGGCGTTTGCTAAATATTTTGACAAAACATTTTTTGATGTAGATGTTATTACTTTGCAAGTTGATAGTGCACTGATGGAAGAACAGCTGACAAACGGTGTTTTTGTTTATCGATTGCCTAACCGAATGTTATTTCGCAAAGCAACGTTCAATAAATCGGTACCGTATGTCATTCATAAGTTAAAAGCGTTTTATAATGTTGTTTTGTACACGTTTTTTAAAAATGAGTATGCCGATTGGCAAAAGCGTGCCGAGAGGAAATTGATGGAATTATTGACACTGTATGATAATGATACGACGGTAATTAGTAGCTATGAGCCGATGGCACCACATTTAGCTGTTTTATCATTAAAGCAAAAAGGAGTAGCATTCCATTGGGTGGCTGACTGTCGTGATGAAATGGCTAATAATCCGTCGCTTATAAGTTCGTTGAAGAAGGCTTATACTAAAATAGAACAAGCAATATTACTGAATGCAGATATCTTATCTACTGTTTCCAAACCTATTTTAGATAATTTTTTAGCAACTGCCGGTAATAAATATTTAATTGGTGCAGAAATCAGAAATGGGTTTGATTTTGAGTTTGAAGAAAAACTTTTGCATAATGAGATATTTACGGTTGTTTCAGCCGGAACGTTTTATGGAAAACGTAAACCATATGTTTTTTTTACAGCTTTAGAACGTTTCTTGCTTCAAAATCCGACAAAGAAAGTGCGATTGAAATTAATAGGTGCCGGCAATAGTGTGATTGTTCCATCTTCGTTGTTTCATGTAGTTGAAACTTTGCCTAAAGTCTCCCATGAAGGAGCGATTGCACAGATGCGGCAAGCTGATTGTTTGTTGCTGATATTGCCTAAGGTGGTTCAAAAAGGGGTCTATTCGGGGAAACTTTTTGAATATTTAGGATGTAAGCGTCCTATTTTAGCCACAGTAGACAAAACAGATGTGGCTGCCGATTTGATACAAAAATGCAATGCGGGTTTTGTTGCCGATTTTGATGATGTACAAGAGATAGAACAGTGTATTGAACAGGCGTATACCTTGTGGGAGCGCAAAGAATCGTTACCGATGAATGATGAACTGATTATGTGGCACCATCGAAAAAATCAGGTAAAAATTTTGAATGATTTAATTATCAATTCTTTTTACACCAAATGACCTCTATTAAATTATTCATATTGTCTAATATCGATAGCGTTCATACACAGCGATGGGTGATGGCTTTATCACAACGTGGATGTACACTATTTTTGTTTGGTATTAATGGCGTAAATCTTGATTTTTATACAAAACTGAACAATGTTACAGTGCAAAATTATACTTACAAATATCGTGCAAATACATTGTTTTCGATAATTTTGCGACGTTTTGAATCTTTGAGGTTATACCGTTTGGTGCGTTCAAAAATCAAAGAATTTCAGCCGGATATTGTGCATGCTCATTATGCTGTCGATTATGGTACGTTAGGTGTATTGTCCCGTTTTCACCCGTTTGTTTTGTCGGTGTGGGGCAGCGATGTTTATGGTGCTATCGATTTTTCGTGGTTACAACAACAAGCATTACGTTATAAATTGTCCAAAGCTGATTATATTTTGTCAACAAGTGAAGCCATGGCACTTGAAACGCACAAATATACTGACAAAAAGATTGGTGTGATACCTTTTGGTGTTGATATGGAATTGTTTCGACCATTGGTTAAAAAAAATGAGACGGGTCAGTTTGTTGTCGGTACGGTAAAATCGTTAGAACCGATTTATGGTATTGATGTTTTGATACGGACATTTAAATTAGTTGTTGAAGCCAATCCTGATAAACCATTGCGTCTTGAGATTATCGGGAAAGGTTCGCAGGAAAAATCATTGAAAATGCTTGCACAAGATTTGGGCATAGCCGACAAAGTTTGTTTTATTGGAGCATTGCCCAACAATCAATTGCCGACATGTTACAATCGTTTTGATGTGGCTGTAAATCTTTCCAACAAAGAGAGTTTTGGTGTGGTTGCTATTGAAGCTATGGCTTGCGGATGTCCGGTAGTAGTATCTGATGCAGAAGGGCTTAAGGAAGTAGTGGAAGATGGTCGGACTGGCATAGTAGTGCCAAAGCAAAATCCGGCTGCAGCAGCTGTTGCCATTCAAAAGTTCATTGATAATCCGTTGTTAAGGGATGAATTTGGTGTAGCAGGCATTCGACGGGTGAAACGTTATTATGATTGGCAGAATAATGTCTGTGATATGATGAGATTTTATTCAAATATTATTTAAAACCTTCTTTTCTATGAAGAAGTTGTTACTTTTTGGAAATAATTGTGTGCATACGTACAATTACTACCAATTGATAAAAGATTATTTTGATGAAATTTTATTGGTGGTAGATAGCGCAGATGGTGTCTGTGCCGAATTACCGATTCGTGTGTTGAATTATTCTATTAATCCCATTCATATAATCAAATCGTATATTGCTACACAACAGATTATCAAAGATTTTAATCCAACAGTAATTCATGGGCAACAAATTAATAAAGCCATTTTTTATGTGACGCTGAACAAAAGAAAGCATAAAATTCCTTTGGTGGTAACAGCTTGGGGTAGTGATGTTTTGCTTATTCCTCAGCAGAACCGATTGTATAAAAAGATAGTGCAATATGTATTATGTAAAGCAGATTATCTGACATCCGATTCGCGTTTTACGGCATATAAAATGCAACAACTCGTCGATAAAAAATTAAATATCACCATTGCTAATTTTGGTGTGGATGTCTGCAATCCGATGGAAAAAAAACAGAATGTTATTTATTCCAACCGTCTGCACAAGTCCATGTACCATATCGATGCCGTCATTCGTTCGTTTTCAAAATTTGTCGTTACTCATCCGGATTGGAAATTAATTATTGGTGCAGTAGGCGAAGAAACGGAGCGGCTTAAGCATCTTGTAAATACATTGAATTTGGCTTCAAAAGTGAAGTTTGTCGGTTGGTTGGATAAAGAGCGGAATTTTTATTATTATTCTATCGCTAAATTTTGGGTATCAATACCATCAAGTGATGCGACTTCTATTAGTTTGTTGGAAGCTATGAGTATGAATTGTATTCCAATTGTATCGAATTTATCTGCTAACAGGGAATGGATTACGGATGGTGAAAATGGTTATATCGTTAAGGATGTGAATGAAGATTTTTTGTCGAAAGCATTAAAAATTCCAGTTGAACAAGCGACAAGAATGAATAGACAAATTATAATGGAACAAGCGACAAAAGCTATTAATAAGCAAAAGTTTACTTCCATTTATGACACCATTATTGCTTCAAAAACCAAACTTCGTATTTTATTGATAAATCATTATGCGGGTTCGCCCGAAATGGGAATGGAGTTTCGTCCTTACTACATGGCACGCGAATGGCAAAAAGCAGGTCATCAGGTAGTTGTTGTAGGTGGCACCTATTCGCATTTACGGGTTAAACAACCGAAACAAGCAGGATGGCAGGAATTGGATGGCGTTCGTTATTATTGGCTGAAAACCAATCGTTACCGTGGTAATGGTATGAAACGGGCTTTTTCCATGTTTTTGTTTGTGTGTCGATTGCTGTTTTCCTATCGTAAAATATGTAAGGATTTTGTTCCTGATGTGGTCATTGCATCTTCTACTTATCCGCTGGATAACTATCCTGCATGGCGCATCGCTCGTCGTTACGGTGCAAAATATGTTTATGAAATACATGATTTGTGGCCGCTTTCTCCAATGCAAATTGGCGGAATGTCGGCGTTTCATCCATTTATCAAAGTGATGCAGTGGGCAGAAAAATTTGCATACCGTTACTGCGATAAATGTATTTCTATTTTGCCCAAAACCGATACTCATGCTATAGAACACGGCTTGCAACCGCAAAAATTCTTTTGCGTACAAAATGGAATTGCACTGTCGGACTGGAATGATTCGCAACCTATTGACAATGAATATACTAAGTTTTTCAAAAAACTAAAATCTAACTACCGTTTTATTATTGGATATGTGGGAGGACATGCGTTGTCAAATAGTTTGGACATTCTGTTAGATGCGGCTAAACAGGTTGCAAGAGAAAACATTGCCGTTGTACTTGTGGGTGAAGGTGCTGAAAAAGCTCGTTTAATGAAACGTTGTACCGATGAGAACATAACAAATCTGTATTTTTTGAATGCGGTAGCCAAAAAGCAAGTTCCTGAACTTTTGTCTCATATGGATGCTTTATATATCGGATGGACAAAAAACCCATTATATAAATACGGTATATCTCCCAATAAAATATTTGACTATGCAATGGCAGGAAAACCGATAGTGCATGCGGTAGATGCCGGCAACGACTTGGTGCAGGAAGCGCAGTGTGGTATCAGTGTGCCATCCGATGATGTGGGCAAAATAGCCGAGTCAATTATAACTGTAGCGACAATGTCGGCAGACGAACGGGCGCAATTGGGCAAGAATGGACATAAATATGTATTGAAACATCATACGTACGATGTATTGGCAAAACAATTTATTGACATTTTAGAAAAATAGTAGATTATGAAAATAGTTACAGTAGTAGGAGCGCGTCCGCAGTTTATTAAAGCTGCGGTGGTGAGTAGAGCAATGGCAGCCCGCTCGGAGTGCGAAGAGATAATTGTGCATACCGGACAACATTTCGATGAAAATATGTCGGATGTGTTTTTTGAAGAAATGGCTATTCCGAAACCTCACTACAATTTAAATATCAATGGATTGGGGCATGGTGCTATGACCGGTCAGATGTTGGAAGGCATTGAAAAGGTATTGCTGAAAGAGCAGCCCGATTGGGTGTTGGTTTACGGTGATACCAATTCCACGTTGGCGGGAGCTTTGGCTGCCAAAAAACTGCATATTAAACTGGCGCATGTAGAGGCAGGATTGAGGTCGTTCAATATGGATATGCCTGAAGAAATCAACCGTATTCTGACGGATAGAATCAGCGATATACTGTTTTGTCCAACCGACCAAGCTGTAGAAAATTTGAACCGCGAAGGTTATGGTAACATTGCTTGTAAAATAGTGAAATGTGGCGATGTAATGCAGGATGCGGCACTATTCTATGCTGCCAAATCGCGTATGCCTGAGGCAGTTGTTGCCGACCATTTTATTCTTTGTACGCTTCATCGCGCCGAAAATACCGATGATACAACCCGCCTAAAAAATATTATTGAGGCATTGGAAGTTCTTTCTCAGAAATGTCAAGTAGTGTTTCCGTTGCATCCGCGTACGCGAGCAAAGTTAGAAAAAATGAATTATGATTTTGAACATTCCGCTATCCTATTCATTAATCCGGTGGGTTATTTGGAGATGGTGGCTTTGCTCAAAAAATGTGTTTTAGTAATGACCGATAGCGGTGGTTTACAAAAAGAAGCCTATTTTTTCCGCAAATATTGCGTTACCATGCGCGACGAAACAGAATGGGTGGAGTTAGTTGAAAAAGGCTATAATAGTTTGGTAGGCAGCGATCAAAAGAAAATTGTAGCCGAGGCAGAACGTTTGTTGGCGAAAGGCGCATTGCAGGTGTCGGAAGCCCTGTATGGCTCTGGTGATGCAGGAACGTTCATTGTTAATCAATTGCTTTCGTTTGAAGCATAAACTCTTGTTTCTAATTATTTTGAAGAGATAATGTGAAATTTATGGTCATAAATTTGCGTAAGACTTTTTTAAATTTTAATTTTGCATAAAATTAACGCTATGAGCGATTTTTTTAAACATGAGTCTGCTTATGTGGATGAAAGTTGCCAAATAGGTAAAAACACGAAAATTTGGCATTTTTCGCACATTATGAGTGGTTGCACGATAGGTGAAGATTGCAATATCGGTCAAAATGTGGTTATTTCGCCCGATGTGGTTTTGGGGCGCAATGTCAAAATTCAAAACAATGTATCCGTTTACACGGGTGTTATTTGTGAAGATGATGTGTTTTTAGGTCCTTCCATGGTGTTTACAAACGTCATTAATCCGCGTAGCCATGTGTCGCGTAAGCACGAATACCGTCAAACTATTATTCGTCGTGGTGCGAGCATTGGTGCCAATGCCACTTTGGTTTGCGGCAACGAAATTGGTGAGTATGCGTTGATAGGTGCAGGTGCAGTTGTAACAAAACCCGTAAAGCCGTATGCGCTGGTGGTAGGAAATCCTGCCCGTCAAATAGGATGGGTTAGTGCCTATGGTGAAAAATTGAAATTTGATGATAATGGCGTGGCTGTTTGTCCAATTACCGGCGAACAATACGAATTAATTGATAATCAAGTTAAAAGAATAACACTTAAATAATAAAATAGTATGATTAAATTTGCAGTAGTAGGACAAGGTCATATTGGTAAACGTCATGCCGAAATGGTACGCCGCAATCCCGATTCGGAACTGGTTGCCGTGTGTGATGTGTTGCCAAAAGAAAAAACAGGTTGCGCCGACATCAAAGAACCCTATTTCTCATCTATTGAAGAAATGCTCGCTTCGGGGTTGGATATTGACGTTGTGAATGTGTGTACACCTAACTCGTTTCATGCTGAATATGCTATCATGGCATTGTCGGCAGGGAAACATGTTGTACTCGAAAAACCCATTGCACTAACGAAAGCCGATGCCGAAAATATCGTGTTTAAATCGCTGGAAATGAGCAAATCGGTATTCTGTGTGATGCAAAATCGTTACTCACCGCCTTCGGTGTGGTTAAAAGAATTGATGGTCAACAAAACGCTTGGTGACATTTATATGGTAAAACTCGATTGCTATTGGAATCGCGATGACCGTTACTATGTGAAAGGCGGTTGGCACGGCGATGGAGTACTTGATGGCGGAACGCTGTTTACTCAGTTTTCACACTTCATCGATATTATGTATTGGCTGTTTGGCGATATTACAAATATTCGTGGCAATTTTGCCGATTTCAATCATCAAAACCTTACGGATTTTGAAGATAGTGGCGTTGTCACATTCGATTTCATCAACGGAGGTATGGGCTGCTTGAACTATTCTACGTCAGTTTGGGACAAAAACCTTGAAAGTGCCATTACTATTATTGGCGAAAAAGGCACAGTGAAAGTTGCCGGTCAATATATGAACGAGGTAACCTATTGCCATGTAAAAGATTATGTGATGCCTGAATTGGCACCATCAAATCCGCCAAACGATTACGGTCTTTACAAAGGTTCGGCACAAAATCACCACTATGTAATTCAAAATGTGGTAGAAAAACTGAACAACAAACGCACCATTACGACCAATGTACTCGAAGGTTTGAAAGTTGTTGACATTATCGAACGCATTTACCAAGTGCGCGACCAACAATGGAAAAAAAAGAGATAACTGTTTGATTAAATTACTTCTTGAAAAAGCACCTTTTACGGAAGGTGCTTTTTTTGTTGGCAAAACAATTCGATTATGTGAAAAATCTGTAAAACATAAATTTGTGCGATAAAAATTGGTCGAATTACAAAACAATTGTTAACTTTGTGCTTTAAAACATTATTTTAAAACATAAAATGATGCAGAATAAAGAATTTGTTCCCATTGATGAGTTTAGTGACATGTGGGATGTGCTCACGCAGGAAGAGCGAATGTATTTGCGCGAAAACACTAAGATTCATCACTTTAAGAAAAATCAAATCATTTATTGCGAAGGTGAAGAACCCAGTCACTTGATTTGTTTAATCAAAGGTAAAGTGAAGATTTACAAAGAAGGCACCGGTGGTCGCAATCAGATAGTGATGATGATAAAACCCAAGGAATCGTTCGCTTATCGTGCGTTTCTGGCGGAAGAGCGCTATATGACTAATGCTGCCACGGTAGAGGCAACTTCTGCCTATTTTGTGCCACTTAAAGTTATCTACGAAATGATTTGTTCCAATAACAAGTTGGCGTTCACATTTATTAAAATTCTTTCAAAAGAATTGGGTAAAGCCCACAACCGTACTGTGAATTTAACTCAAAAACACATACGCGGGCGTTTGGCGGAGGCTATTGTAAATTTGGTGGAACATTACGGATTTGACGATGACGGCGTAACGATAAACATCTGTCTTTCGCGCGAAGATTTGGCAAATATTTCAAATATGACAACTGCCAATGCTATTCGTACACTTTCTTCATTTGTGTCGGAAGGCATGTTGTCGGTAAAAGGAAGGCATATTAGCGTACTTGACTATGAAAAGTTGTTAAAAATCAGCAAAATAGGATAAATAACCAAAACAACAAAAATAAATTATTGAAGGAACGAAAGTTCCTTTTTTTATGCTGTTTTCTTGAATATTTTATCTATCTTCGCCAATAATATTCTTTTTTGTTTAATTTTATAATTTATTCGATTTTTATGCAATTGAAAGTTTTAAAATGTTTAGTGGTGTCCGTGGTAGTCCTGTGTGTGTGGAATGTTCGGGCGCAAGTAACATTTAATTCCGACATTGCATTTTCGGTAGCAGCGGATACGGCTACGAAAGTTGTTTCGCAGAATGAAATGGTTTGCACTTCGGGTACGTTGCTCTACAAAGAAGATTTTGGTGGCAACTCTCCAACCGACCCTCCTTTTAGGACAACTCCATTGCCGCAAATTACCGGCATAGAATTTCATTCCAATGGTAATCCGCAGTATGGTTATGCAATTCGTAAATACGGTTATAATGCCAGAACATGGTACAATCAAAATCAATTGGATGACCACACTTATCCGAATGTTATAGGGCATTTAAAAAAAAGACACGAACATTGAGAAAAGCAATTGAAATAGGTGAAAAAGAATTTGCGTCAAAGAAAGAAGCATTGAATCATTACAAGGCAATTTTAAATTCTTATGACTTTGGCGAAACTTTAAAATCAAATGATTTTTATGACATTCTCGACTTGCTTGAAACTCACCCAAACGTAATAGAAAAGATTGGTTGCGGAATTGATAAAGTAAGAGTTGCAAAATTGAAATATGATACAAAATCGTTTGAATTGGTGAGAATTGACGGTTCGACAGAATATTTTTCATACACAAAAAGGATTAATGCACCGAAAACTGATTTTTCAAGATTTAGAGAGGCTTGCAGACAAGCAATCCAAGAGGATTTACGAAATGTAAAACTTTCTTATTTCGACAAGTATTCTAAGAAAGGAAAAGTAAAATGCCAAGAAACAGGAGAACTATTAAAATATGACGAATTAAATGTTGACCACCGACAACCAAATACTTTTTCTGTAATTGTGGACAGATTTGTTGAGTTGAAAAATATTGACTTTAAAAACATTGATTATTTAACAATTGATGGCGGACCAAATGAGCTTGCAGACAAAAAATTAAAAGAAGATTTCAGACAATACCATAAAGACAAAGCCAATTTAAGGATTGTAAAAAAGACTTTGAATTTAGAACGTTCTTTTCAAGCGAGAGTTAACCGACAAAAGAAAGATTTGAAGATATAAGAAATGGCAAAACAAAAAATTGAAACCGTTAGAGAATTGATTTACTTATCATACTCGAATTTGGCAATGGCTCATACTGCTGTTGACAAGAAACAAGATAAATATGGAGCATTTAATTACATGATTCGAGCAAAATTATTCAAAGGGCTTAAAACTGGGACTATGAATATGAGAACAATTTTTGACGATGAAAAAATTAAACTTCAAACCGGACAGATTTGTAATTATTGTGGTTCGACAGAAAATCTAGCTTTAGACCATATTTTCCCTCAAAAGCTTGGTGGAAAAGACGATGCGGAGAACTTAATTTTTGCTTGCCGTACTTGCAATAGCTCAAAAGGAAAAAAGGATTTAATGGAATGGATGAATTTTAGGGGGCAATTTTTACCTTTAATGATTATCAGACGCTATTTAAAGCTGACTTTTAATTATTGCAGCGAGAATGGTCTTTTAGACAAGAATATTGACGAGTTGAAAGATATGGAATTACCATTTAGAATTGACCTGTTACCAATCAATTTTCCGAGTCCTAACGAATTGATATTAAACATAGAAACAAATAAAAACGCCCTATAACATGCGGTATATTTTATTGCCGAGACAGTGCAGAAATCAACGGTTGTGGCTCGCTTCAAACTTCATCGTGGCTTGACAGTGACGTGCTCCGAAATCGGCAACAAAAACATACCGCTGTCCGATACGTTGCGTGGGTATTTTTTAGCTGTGGACGGTACTGCTCAGCCCGCTCAATTTTATAAATGCGTGATAGACAATTTATGCGCCGGTGCAAATCTCACATTTTCCATATGGGGTATTAGCATGACTAAAGTATCGGGTTATTACGATGCCGATTTGAAAATGCTTATTGAGTTGCCGGATGGTACATTGCTGGCTGAAAAACAGGTAACTTTGAAAAACATGCAAGGCTATTGGGAGCAGTTTTTGTTGAATTTTACGTTGCCTGCAGGTCAAGATAAAGTTGTTTTTAAAATCATTAACAACAGTGGACAAACGAAGGGAAACGATTTTGCGCTTGACGATATTGAAGTTCGCCTTTGTATGCCGCCGGTAACAATTATGGCTAAGGACACGGTGTGCATAGGTTCTTCTACTACCTTTGAAGGTGTTTTTACCAACGATGGCACATTTAATGAGCCGTTCGAATACCGTTGGCTTTATAGTCCAACAGGAAATTTAACTTCACAAGAAGATTGGGTTATTATTGGTAGCAGCCAAAATTTGACTTTATCGAATCTCACTTCGTCTCAAACAGGTTTTTACCGTTTGGCGGTGGCAGGAGCGGGTGGTATTGACAATGAAAATTGTCGTGCTATGAGTGACCTTTTTCCATTGACGGTCAAAGAGTGCGATGTGACAACGACAACTGCTCATCTTTCTGCACTGACCGAAATGGTGTGTCAAGGTTCAATGGCTCATATTTTTGCTGATATTCAGGCTGCTACCGACATGCAGCCTCCTTTAGTGTGTCAATGGCAAACAAGTTCGGATGCCGTAACGTGGAGTGTGGCTAGCGATTGGCAAATTTGTACAGCTGATAAAATTGAAGATGTACAGTTAGACATATTCATAACAGAATTGACCTATTTTCGTTTGGTAATAAAGGAACAAACGGCTGTTTATCCTTCCGATTATCATGTTTTTTCGGATACGCTGATGATTGTAGTAATGCCGAGTTACATAAAAACCAATTCAATAAGCGGTTGCAATTTTGTGCAGTTCGGCGATTCGATTTATCACGAAAGCACGGTTGTAACTGACTCACTGGTAACCGTTTCGGGTTGCGATAGTGTTATTGTAACAGAGATAACCGTGATGCCGTATAAAATTACTTGGAAAGAGCCGTTGATTGGCTGTGATTCTGTAGAATTTGATGGCAAATTATATTTTGAAACGATTAATTTGTTCGACACATTGCAAACGGTGTTGGGTTGTGATAGTGTAGTTATACAGCCGATAGTGGTTCATAGTTCTGTATTTAAAGAATATTGGATATCTGCTTGTGGATCGTTTGTGTGGAAAGGGAATGTTTACAATGAAAGTGTGGATGTAATTGATTCATTGAAGACACGTTTTGGTTGCGATAGCGTTGTGATGTGCCATATTACCATTAGACATCCCGAATTTAGAGAAATCACCATTGAAGGTTGCGATACTGTAATGTACAAGGACAAAATCTATCATCAGAATACACTTGTAATTGATACGCTGAAAACAAGTTTTGGCTGCGATAGTATCTTAACTGTTCATATTGTGGTACATCAATCGTCGTACACAGAAGTTACTTTGCGAGGCGAAACAAGCCTAACGTACAACGATATTGTCTATACTGCCAATACCGATTTAAACGAATATCTGAAATCGGTTAACGGTTGCGATAGTACGGTTTTGGTACACATTCGTATCGGAAATATTGATTTGCCGTCCGATTCAGTCGATTTAATTGTGAATAAATACAATTGGATTGTGTTGTGCAACAATGTGAAAGCGAAAAAGTTAGTTCAGAACCCGCGTCGCATCTACTACCAATGGTACAAAGATGGCGTACTGCTGCGTAATGCCATTGATGACTATTATACTGAAGACAGGGAAATGGAAGGCTGTTTCTTTTTGAAAATACAGATTGTGACGGATGATGCCAAAATGTACCACTTTAATTCTAAAACGCTGTGTATCAAAAAACAAGAAATGTCATTAACACCTAATCCTGTCGCTGCGGGTGCTCCGTTTGTGGTTGATTATTCGTTTGCCGAAGGCGAAAAAGAAAATGTGAAATTGGAAATCTACAATTCGGTCGGAATAAAAGTGCTGTCGTTGATTTCCTCCACTTATCCGTTATCGGTATATGGCGGTTTGCCGTCCGGCATTTATTATGTGAAATTGCTTGTGGGAGAAGATAAGGCAATTATTAATAAGTTGATAGTGAGATGATTGTAAAAAAGACGCTTCAAATGGCGTTAGTGTTGATAGGGGTGTGGACGAACAGTTTTTTTGTTTCGTCACAAATGCTTATCGACTATCCATTATTGGAACAAAGCCGATTTTCGCGTATTCGTTATTTTATCAACAACGATTGTCATTGCGGTTCTGTTCATATTGGAAAACAAAAAGTGCCCTTTTTGCATTATTTTCAAATTTCGGCGCATGGCGGTTTGTCGGGACTTACTTATCAATCGGACTTTGGGAAAATGAATCCTAAAGCAAATGGTGCGTTGGGCATTGCATATATGTTTTACATTCATGGCATCGCCGGATTGAAACTTGGTGCCAACGTTGCCTATTCGGGCAGTCAATTTAAAGCAATCAACTACCATGACAAATACAGAGTTGTGGATGTGGAAGAAGATAAAATGGATGTTTATTACACGGCTGACGAAATTACGGAACGGCATCATCAATTATTGTTAGAAATTCCGTTTCAGTTAGCGTTGCGCTTTGACCCAATAACCATTGATTTAGGTCCGAAATTTTCTATACCTTTGCTCAAAAAATACCGCGAACAGTTGTACGGTGTTGATTTGTGTGCCTACTATCCTGCTTACGATGTAGAAGTTGATAAAGCGTTGGCGTTAGCTGCCGGAAAATATTTAAAATCGGGTATCGACGGTACAATAGATAAATTTCCGGCGTTGTGGATTTCCCTATCAACAAATGTTGCCTATACAATTCCGCTAAAATCGGGCAACGAGTTGGGTGTTGGCGTATATGCGGATTATGCTCTCAAAGGCTATTTATCACAGCGTACTAGAAATTTGTCGTTAGTTACCATTACCGATACACACGACGGCATTCCTGTTGAACGTTTAGTGGAGAGTGTTTTACGAGCCAATCATGCGTTGTCGGGTAAACAAGTGGTGCCGAAGTATAGTTATTTTTGCACCGGTTTGAAATTGACTTACAATATTGTTTTAAAAACAAAGAAATGAAAAACTACTTTCCAAAAAATGTGTGCATTTGTGGATATTTTTGTAACTTTGTATTTCGAAAATTTTTTAACAATACAACATTCTGATGAAACTTCTCATAACAGGCGCCTACGGGCAGTTGGGTAATGAAATGCGCATGGCGTTGATACGCTATCCGCAGTTGCAATCCGTTTTTACCGACGTTGATACGCTTGACATTTGCGACAAGGTGGCATTGAATGCATTCGTATGCGAACATAAACCTCATGTGTTGGTCAATTGCGCAGCCTATACCGCTGTGGATAAAGCTGAAGATGATGTGTCGCTGTGCTATAAAATTAACAGCGATGCCGTGCGTAATTTGGGCGAAGTGGCTCAAGAGCATGGTCTGAAAATTATCCACATTTCTACTGATTATGTGTTCGATGGTACAAGCCATGTGCCTTATACCGAAGATATGCCCACAAGTCCGAATACGGTTTACGGTAAATCGAAATTGGCAGGCGAGCGTGAATTGCTTCAAGCGTGTCCCGATGCGCTGATACTGCGTACGGCATGGCTCTATTCCGGATTTGGCAACAATTTTGTAAAAACGATGTTGCGTTTGTGCGCTGAACGTCCCCAAATGAGAGTAATTTTCGACCAAATAGGAACGCCAACTTATGCCGCCGACTTGGCGGGAGCAATTCTGCAAATTCTTACGGCAGACAAGTTTGTACCGGGCATTTATCATTTTACCAACGAAGGCGTGTGTAGTTGGTACGATTTTGCGAAAGTTATCGTTAAAATGGCAAATATCAGTTGTGATATTGTTCCCATTGAATCGAAAGATTATGCTGTGCGTACGCCACGCCCGCACTATAGCGTTTTGAATAAGAGTAAGTTAAAAGCTGTTTATGGTATCAAAATTCCTTACTGGATGGATGGCTTGGAGCGTTGCTTAAAAGTACTTTTGGCAGAAAAATAATGGGAAACAGTTATGTTTCTTTTTAAAAGGGATTGCGTTGTGTGTAGTCCCTTTTTTGTGACCGTAGGAACGTTGCTATTATTTTCGTATCTTTGTATTTCTAAAATCATATTTTCAATTTAATTTTATGGCAGACGACAAGAAAATTATTTTTTCGATGGTAAATGTTAGTAAAACGTTTCCACCTCAAAAACAGGTGTTAAAAAACATTTACCTCTCTTTTTTTTACGGTGCTAAAATTGGTATCATTGGTCTGAACGGTTCCGGAAAATCCACACTGATGAAAATTATTGCCGGTGTGGATACTTCTTACGACGGTGAAGTGGTATTTTCTCCGGGTTATTCGGTAGGTTATTTAGAACAGGAACCAAAATTTGACGAAACAAAGACGGTGAAAGAAGTGGTGCAGGAAGGCGTTGCAGAAACGGTAGAACTTTTGGCTGAATTTGAACGTATCAATGTTGCTTTTGCTGAACCTGATGCCGATTTTGACAAATTGTTGGAGCGTCAAGCAGAAGTGCAGGACAAACTCGATAGTTTGGACGCTTGGAATCTGGAAAATAAATTAGAGCGTGCCATGGATGCTTTACGCTGTCCCGATGAAAATTCAGTAGTAAAATCGCTTTCGGGTGGCGAACGGCGCAGAGTGGCATTGTGTCGTTTATTGCTTCAACAGCCTGATATACTATTGCTTGACGAACCTACTAACCATTTGGATGCGGAATCTATTGATTGGTTGGAGCAACATTTGCAACAATATGCAGGAACGGTTATCTGCATCACGCACGACCGCTATTTTCTCGACCATGTGGCGGGTTGGATTCTTGAACTCGACCGTGGCGAAGGCATACCATGGAAAGGTAATTATACCAGTTGGCTCGAACAGAAAACCGTCCGTATGGCGATGGAAGAAAAACAGGCGAGCAAACGGCGCAAGACTTTGGAACGCGAGTTGGAGTGGGTGCGTATGGCACCGAAAGCCCGTCAGGCAAAGGGTAAAGCTCGTTTGAACGCTTATGACCAATTGATGAATGAAGACCAAAAGGCACGCGAAGAAAAATTGGAAATATTCATTCCCAATGGACCGCGTTTAGGCAATAAAGTGATAAATGCAGTGGGAGTGTCGAAAGCGTTTGGTGATAAACTTCTTTTTGAAAATTTGAACTTTACATTGCCACCCAACGGTATTGTTGGCATAATAGGTCCCAATGGTGCAGGAAAAACTACTCTGTTCCGTATGATAATGGGCACGGAAAAAGCGGATAGTGGAGTATTTGAAGTTGGCGAAACAGTGAAAATCGGCTATGTTGACCAGATGCACTACGCTATTGACCCTCAAAAATCGGTGTACGAAATTGTTTCCGGCGGAACGGAATTTATTCGTGTAGCAGGTCGGGAAATAAATGCACGCGCCTATTTGTCGCGCTTCAATTTTACGGGAGCCGATCAGGAAAAACTATGCGGAGTGCTTTCAGGCGGCGAGCGCAATCGTTTACATCTTGCATTAACGCTGAAATCGGAATCGAACGTGCTGTTGCTGGACGAACCGACTAACGATATTGACGTAAATACGCTGCGAGCGTTGGAAGAAGGTTTGGAAAATTTTGCAGGTTGTGCAGTGATTATTTCCCACGACCGTTGGTTTCTCGACCGTATCTGTACGCATATTTTGGCGTTCGAAGGCGATTCACAAGTATTCTTTTTTCAAGGTTCGTACACGGAATACGAAGCCAATAAAAAGATGCGTTTGGGAGACGAACTTCCGAAACGTATTCGTTACCGCAAACTTATGTGATAGAAAAAAAGTGAAAATTTCGGCGGGCGTAATCCATCAGGTTACGCTCGTTTTTTTTGAGCTGTAATCTGTAAAACTTTGCGTTCCGTTCCATAAACTCGTAACAAATTAGTACCTTTGCATAAATTAAAATTATTGCAGATGAAATTTGAAGAGTTAGATTTGAATGATGATTTGTTGGATGCGCTTTACGATATGCGTTTTGAAACGTGTACGCCGGTTCAGGAATTAGCGATACCTAAAATATTGGCAAAAAGGGACTTATTGGCTTCTGCACAAACGGGAACGGGCAAAACGGCGGCTTATCTGTTGCCGATTTTGGAATTGCTGGCGCGTGGCGGACACCATGAAGATAAGGTGAATGTGCTCATTTTAGTTCCAACACGCGAATTGGCGCAACAAGTAGACCAATTGTTAGAAGGTTTTGCCTATTACTCTGATGTCTCGTGGATTGCGGTGTCGGGGGGCAACGATGGTGTAGCTTTCGGACAGCAGCAGCGCGCTTTTGAAAAAGGCAGCGACATTGTTATTGCCACACCCGGGCGATTGTTGTCACATCTTCGTTTTTGCGATGCCGATTTGAGCGGCATACACTATTTGGTACTCGATGAGGCGGATAGAATGTTGGACATTGGCTTTTACGATGATATTATGGAGATTATCAGCCATTTGCCCAAAGAACGCCAAACCATGATGTTTTCCGCTACATTTCCGCCCGATGTGGAGAAGTTAGCACACAATGTGCTTAATAATCCCGAAGAGGTAAAAATTGCGGTTTCAAAGCCTGCCGATGGCATTACGCAGGGCGTTTACTTGTTGCAGGAAACTCAAAAAGTACCGTTGATTTTGTCGCTGTTTGGCGACCAATCGTATGGCAAAACCATTATTTTTTCATCGTCGAAAGATAAAGTGAAAGAACTTTACCGCGAACTGAAACGCTTAAAACTTTCTGTGGCACAGATGCATTCCGATTTAGCACAGACAGAACGTTCGCAGGTAATGTTGGATTTCAAAAATAACAAAATTCAGATTTTGGTAGCTACCGATGTAGTTGCGCGCGGCATCGACATTGACGATATTGAATTGGTGGTGAATTTCGATGTGCCGATGCAAGCCGAAGATTATGTTCACCGCATTGGGCGCACGGCACGCGCCGGAGCAAAAGGCGTTGGTTTTACCTTTGTAACTCCAAAAGACCGTTTCCGTTTTGACAAAATTGAACGTTTTATTGAAAAGCAGATTCCGCGTTACCAATTGCCTGAAAAAGTGGCTAAAATTGCGCCTAAAGTGGAAGATAGACCGGCTCAAAAGAACAAAAAGAAGAAATATTTCGGTAAACGTCGCAATTTTTCCGGCAAATCGAAACGCAACCGTCCTTCTACCATGCATAAATAATTTTTAAACTCTCACACTCATGACCATTTGCGCCATATCAACAGCTCCGGGAATAGGTGGAATAGCCCTTGTACGTGTTTCGGGCAACGATGCGTTTGCTATTTGCGACAAGCTGTTTAAGTCGTTTTCGGACAAACTATCAATACCGGCAATGTCTGCCAATACGGTGCGTTTCGGAGAAATTTTGAACGCTGACGGCAGCGTTTTAGACGAAGTTTTAGTAACTGTTTTCCACAAACCGCATTCGTTTACGGGCGAAAATGTGGTGGAAATTGCTTGTCATGGTTCGCTTTTTATTCAACAGGAAATATTGAAATTGCTTTTGCAAAACGGTTGCCGAATGGCGCGCGCGGGCGAATTTACGCAACGTGCTTTTTTGAATGGCAAAATGGATTTAAGCCAAGCCGAAGCTGTTGCCGACTTAATTGCATCGCAAAGCAGGGCATCGCACCGTTTGGCAATGAACCAGATGCGGGGCGGATTTTCACACGAATTGTTGCTGTTGCGCGATAAGCTGCTCAATTTCACATCGTTAGTTGAGTTGGAGTTGGATTTCAGCGACCACGAAGATTTGGAGTTTGCCAATCGTACGCAACTTTGCGCTTTGGCGGACGAAATTGAACATAAACTCAAACATTTGGTCGATTCGTTTGCTATGGGGAATGCCATTAAAAATGGAATTCCGGTGGCAATTGTGGGCGAAACAAATGCCGGAAAATCAACGCTACTCAACGTGCTGGTTGGCGAAGAAAAAGCCATTGTCAGCGACATACACGGCACAACACGCGATGTGATTGAGGACACGGTCAATCTGTACGGCGTGCAATTTCGTTTCCTTGACACGGCAGGTTTGCGTCCCACCGACGACACTATCGAAAATATCGGCATCGAACGCTCTTTGGCTGTTATCGAACAAGCGCAAATAGTGTTGTGGCTTATCGATTATTCGCAAGAAAAAACCAATTTGGCTTGGTTGTCGCAGCAAGTGGTGGAACGTTCACGAGGCAAACAACTTATTTTGGTCTTTAACAAACTTGATTTATTAAATGATACGCAAAAATCGGAAGTTCAAGAAAGTTATAAACAAATAGGCGACCACCGCATTTTTATTTCGGCAAAACAGCGTCATCATATCGACGAATTGCAGGAGTTGCTCTACAAATCGGCACAATTGCCGGAACTGTCGTCCAACGATGTTGTTGTAACCAGCCTGCGTCACTACGAAGCATTGGCGAATGCGCACGCTGCCATTGTACGTGTTAAAGAGGGTTTAAACAGCAAAATATCAGGCGATTTTCTGGCTCAAGATTTGCGAGAATGTCTTAACCATTTAGGCGAAATAACAGGTCAAATCTCTACAGATGAAGTACTTAGTACTATTTTTTCTAAATTTTGTATAGGAAAATAATTCGCAGATAAAAGAGTATAATTAAAAATAACCCACTAAGATTTAGTGGGTTATTTTGTTTTTGAAAATTCAGACAGCAAAAAAAATTGAAATGTCAATTAATTCCATTTTGTTATTGAATAAAGCAAGGGCTTAAATAATAACGATATATTTTATCAGTTAAAAAATTTAAAACTCAATTATTTTTTTTACATTTGCACTTTACTTCTGATAATTTAATATTATCAGAGAATTTTATTAAATGATATGTTGCCCGAAGAAAAAGCGCGTTTAGATATTGACCGAAAATTGCAAGGTGCCGGCTGGGAAGTAGTAGATAGAAAGCATTACTCACCGACACTGTCGGCTGTTGCCATTACGGAAGGTATTCTAAAAAGTAATCTTGAAGCTGATTATCTGCTTTTTATAGAAGGTAAAGCTATTGGTGTCATTGAAGCAAAAAGAGCTGATATACCACTGTCTGAAACCGTGATAAAACAAGCTGAGAATTACACCTATAAGCTGTTGAAATGGTATCAATATTGGCAAAAACCGCTGCCATTTGTCTATATTTCAAACGGGAAAGAAATTCTGTTTAGAGATATACGAGATGCAAACTCTTCTTATCAGCTATTATTGCAGATGCATACACCAAAAGAGGTGGCTAAAATGGCGGGTATTAAAAATGAATTTGCCGGATTATCTTATTTATCGCCAAAAGGATTACGAAAGTGCCAATTTGAGGCAGTTACAGAGTTGGAGAAAAGCTTTAGGCGTGGAGAAAAACGAGCTTTGATGGTACTGGCTACCGGAGCAGGAAAAACCTTTACCGCTTGTATGGCAGCATATCGTCTTTTGAGTTACACACCCATAAGACGTGTTTTGTTTTTAGTTGACCGCAATAACTTAGGGAAACAGGCAGAAGGCGAATTTGGGACATTCCGATTAACGGAAACAGGCGAGCCATTCAACACTATTTTTGCAGTAGAAAGGTTGAAATCGCCTGACATTCCACCCGAAACCAATGTAGTAATCTCTACTATACAGCGACTTTTTGCTATGCTTACAGGTGGAGAAGTTGAAGATGATGACGAGCGAGATGATTTTCAAGAGAATGAAAGTGAAATTACACTTGGCGATGACTTAAAGTTACCTGCCGATTATTTTGATTTGATTATCGTAGATGAGTGCCACCGCTCTATTTACGGTAGATGGCAAAAGGTTCTTAACTATTTTAGCTCAGTTCGAATTGTGGGTTTAACAGCTACACCTGCCCCTGAAACTAAAGCTTTCTTCAACGACAATCTCATTGTCAATTACACTTTGGAGGACTCTATTGCTGATGAGATCAATGTTAGCTATCGTGTTTATCGCATTAAAACGAGAGTTACAGAAGAAGGCGGAGTCATTGAACAAGATGAAAAGATAACTGAAATAACTAAATATACAGGCGAAACAAAAAGTTTAGTTGCTGAAAAAGAGACGGAATATCTAAAAACAGAATTAGACCGCTCGGTTGTAAATCCGGCTCAAATTCGGTTGGTTTTAGAAGAATTCAAAAATGCAATCTATACGGACTTGTATCCCGAAAGAGAACCCAACTTTGCGTATACTCCCAAGACATTAATATTTGCAAAAGATGATGCTCATGCTACTCGAATTGTTGAGATAGCAAAAGAGGTATTCCCAGGTCAAACAGAAGATTTTGTGCAGAAAATAACCTATTCGGCAGGCGATAGTTCTGAATTGATACGCAAGTTTAGAAATGAAAAAACATTTCGAATTGCCGTAACGGTAAATTTGGTTGCAACCGGAACCGATATTCGTCCGTTGGAAATATTGTTGTTTATGCGTGATGTTC
>DUQS01000001.1 GCA_012837685.1 Bacteroidales bacterium | reverse complement strand
TCAAGCTACGAACCTTGGTCTTCGTACGTATCGGGAACACGCGGCACTTCACCCGGATGGGATCCCCTGAAATTTGCCATAGAAGAGTGCCATAAGCGCGGTATGGAGTTTCATGCATGGATAAACCCTTTCAGATTTGGCAATGCCACCACCCAAACCTCTACACCACCCTTTAATACAACTAGAGACCAAGCTGTCCATTCATGGCTCATTTATCACTGGAATGGTACTAATACATATTTCATTTTTAACCCTGCTCTTGAAGAGGTAAAAAACAGAATTTTGGACATCACGACCGAAATTGTCAGCAATTATGACGTGGACGGCATTATTTGGGACGACTATTTTTATCCGGAAGGTATCAATGCCAGCCAAGATGCCGCCCAATACACAGCTTATAAAAATGGAGGAGGTACTCTATCCTTGAAAGATTGGAGACGTAAAAACGTTAATGACATAGTGGCAGCCACCTACAATAGAATACAACAATTGAAACCTTGGGTAAAATTCGGTATCTCTCCTGCCGGAGCCGGTCATGCTCCTGCCGCACAATATGGACTAACAGGGCCCAACTGTTCTGCCAGCGACTGGCAATATGACGGCATATTTTCCGAGCCGTTAGCTTGGTTAAATTCCGGAACAATCGACTACATTTCGCCTCAATTATATTGGTTAACTACTCATAGCACCAATGCATTTGGGCCTCTAACAGAATGGTGGACCAGAGTAGCCAAACACTTTGGAAGACATCACTACGCCAGCCACTCTATTAGTTTTTTTTACGACGCAAACAACTCTACAAGTTGGGCGGAAGTAGGAGTTCAACTTCAACAATCACGTGATAGTGCCACCCTCGAAAACACACACCCGGGTGAAGTATTTTATGCATCGCGCGACATGACAGGTAAAAGATTAAGCGGTTTTATGCCATGGCTAAAGACCAACAAATATCAAAATCCGTCCCTTACGCCGGCTATAGACTGGAAGAACCACGCACAGCTACTAACACCTACTAATGTCACCGCAAGTGGCACATCGCTCACATGGCAATACGGCGGCACTACTTGGACTACCTTTAACGGCTACACTTCAAAATCGGTACGATTTGCCATATACCGTTACCCCAAAGGCACCAACTCGGAAGATGCTATGGCAAACTCCGCCAACTTGCTGGGTGTCAGCTATATCACGTCGTTTACATTGCCATCGACTTACGACAGTAATTACACCTATGCCGTACGCGCTATGGACCGCTACGGCAATGAGTTCGGAACCGGATATTACAATGCAAAAACATCGTACACCCTTCCCGACGAAACCGTAAGTTTCAACACCACCGCCGTATGGACAGAAACGGCGGGAGGAAGCAGTTATGTAGCTACAGACAACTCACAACGCTCCATAGCCGTATGGAAAGGCACACTCTTTATTCCCAGTACAAATGGCACCATCAGTTTGGTGAATGCCAAAACAGGCACACTGCGAAGAACTTTAACACTGAGCGGCATACCTTCTCAATATCTTTTATTTTGCCTTCGAATTACCGATGAGGGCGAAGTGCTGGTGGGCAACAGCAATCTCGAAACTACCAAACTCTACATTTACCGATGCGACACCATTACCGGAAATTGCACATTATTTCAAGAAATTACCACAGGTACAACAAATAGTAGATTCGACTATTTTGATGTTTACGGTAATTTAACCCAAGGTATGCTTGTTGCAGCAAGTAATAACGGTTATACTCTTACAGCACCCATTGCGAACGGCGATATTATAGGTACCAATGTTGTTACTTATTCCGGTTCGCACAACGGCGGGACTTCTACTACTGCCATAAAACGAGACGACAATTCCTTCTTTGTCGCCGGACTTTCTACAAATGCTCACAAAAAATATACTATAGTCGATGCAAGTACTCTTTCAACGATATCATTCGGAAGCGTAGGACCATCCACCACCTTAGCAAGCGTTGGAGGCTGCTGTTTCCGTTTTAAAGGACATGAATTTTATGCCGCTGCTGAGAGTAGGTTCGGCGCATTCAAAGTATTTGACATCAGCGCAGGCGTAGACGATGCTTACCTTATAGGAGATGTAACCACTGCGTTAGGTTCAACAGCCAATGTAACTTGTGTTACTCCTCTATGTGTCGAACTATGTGATAGCGACAACGAAGCGTGGATATACGTATTGGCACCAAACAACGGCATTGCGGCTTATAAACTATCCATAACCAACTCTCCGGTACAAACGTTAACCGTGCAAAACATTTCGTCAACAGGCGCCACCTTTAACGGTCGCACCTCCTCTAGCACAAGTCTTCTCAACGAAGTCGGTTTTGAATACAAAAAATTAACCGATTCCGAATATACACGAGTAACTGCAACCAAAAGCAACGACTTTAACAAAGTGGTTAGCTCACTGACAGCCAACACCTTCTATCTGGTGCGCGCCTACATAAAAACGACAGGAGGCAATTATAAATACGGCGAAGTAATTAAATTTAAAACTACAATTGTACCACCGACAGTTACTACCGGTAATGCAACTGATATCACTACCACATCAGCCGTACTGCACGGTACAGCTACGAAAGGAACAGAAAACATGTCCGCAACGGGATTTGAATGGAAAGCTGCGGGCGGAACCTACACAAAACAGCCTGTAACACCATCGGGCAGTACGCTTACTCATACACTTACCGGTTTGACGTTAGGTACAACCTACCACGTACGTGCCTACGCCACTACTCCACAAGGCGACACCTACGGCAATGAAATAACATTCAGCACTTTAAGCATCATTCCACCCACAGTAACCACTAACGACGCCACAGGCACAAGCTATATGGGAGCGACATTAAACGGAGCAGTAGTAAAAGGCGACTTAAATATTACCGATAAAGGATTTGAATGGAAAAAAGTGGGCGATGCCAACTATACCACTGTCAGCAAAGGTGCAGGAGCAGGTACTATTACACACAACTTGACAGGACTGCAAGCGAACACTCAATACACCTATCGCGCCTACGGAACAACATCGGGAGGTAAAGTTGTAGGTGAAGACAAAACATTTACTACACTCGCTATCACTCCACCTACTGTAACTACCAATAATGCTACCGGTTTGAGCTATACGGGAGCCACATTAAATGGAGCAGTAATAAAAGGCGACTTGGATGTTTCCGACAAAGGATTTGAATGGAAAAAAGTAGGCGATGCCAACTATACCACAGTCAGCAAAGGAGCAAGCGCAGGTACTATTACACACAACTTAACAGGATTGCAACCGAACACTCAATACACCTATCGCGCCTACGGAAGCACATCGGGAGGCACAGTTTTTGGCGAAGACAAAACATTTACAACACCCGCTATCGTTCCACCTACTGTAACAACTAACGATGCCACAAACAAAAGCTATACGTCCGGAACATTAAACGGAGCAATAACAAAAGGTGACTTGGATATTACCGACAAAGGATTTGAATGGAAAAAAGTGGGCGAAACCGATTATACCACAGTTAGCAAAGGATTGGGCGCAGGCACTATTACGCACAACTTAACAGGACTGCAATCGAACACTCAATACACCTATCACGCATACGGAACCACATCGGGAGGAAAAGTTGTAGGCGAAGAAAAAACATTTACAACACTTACTGTCATTCCACCCACAGTAACCACTTCGGCAGCCACAGCAATAGGCAAAAATTCCGCAACACTGAACGGCACCATAATGAATGGCTCATACACCATTATTGCTTACGGTTTTGAATATAAAAAAACCGACTCACTCAATTACACTTCCATTTCCGGTACAAAAAGCGGCACAACATTAACAGCTACAATCAACAGTTTGGCGCACAACACCAACTACACTTTCCGCGCTTATGCTACTACCGCAGAGGAAGGCACTACTTATGGGACTGAACTAACTTTTAAAACTCTCTACAACCAATTGATTATAGAAAGTGGAGATACGGTAGCAATCAGCACACCGTTCAATGGCGACTTGGTATTTTACCATGGTGGACAGATAGGCAACACCACTGACACCATTATTCAAATAGAAGGAAAAATTGAATACAAACGCAAGTTTACACGTAACTTGTGGTACACCATTATTTTCCCGTTCGATGTTACAAAAGTAACCTACGGGAAAAACCAAGAAATCTTACCCTATCGTAACGGTAGCGGAAAATTCCTACTTAAGCAACACAACGACAATACTTCAATGAACTTCATAGAGCGCTGGGAGGACACGCCTACACCACCCGCAGGCATTATCATTGCCAAAAATGTTCCGTATATTATACAGGTGCAATCGTTGGTGTTGAACAATCGTGAAATAACGTTCCATTCAGCCAACAGTACACACAGTATCGGTAACAAAACTTTCGTGCTCTATGATAACGGCAATACTACAGCATTCAACTATTTCGGCAACAACACCTTGCGACCGCAAACAATTGGCACCTGCTACATTATAGAAGACCAACTGTTTAGACGCCAAGACGGAACAACCAGTGTACCCGCTTTTGAATGTTATGTGCAAGCCACACCGACTGTTATGAAATCGATGCCCTACATCGGCATTATGAAAGAGGCTGGAGGAACAACTGAAACGGCAAACACGCTTTACCCCTACACGCTGCAAACATGGAGCGACAATGCGAATGTTTACATACGAAGCACCGTTGACCAAGACATTGCCATTTACAACATTAATGGTGCATGTCTTCGCAAAATATCACTCGAAAAAGGCGAAACCGTATCGCTACAACTGCCGAATGCTATCTACTTGCTTATTGGCAGCCAATGCGAAAAACCGTTTAAAATTGTATTTTAACAGTTAGCAAAGAAACGATTTAATTATCATTAGTACACTTTAATTATTTGAATTTTACCGATATATGAGAAATTTTGTTTTAACAATAACGATAACCATTTGTATATGTATCGGAATCAAAAAGCTCTATAATTTGACTTTTGAGCCTTCTACACCACAACAATACACTTTAATAGAAAGAGAACCTTGGCAGCGGCAGGCAATCGCAACAAAAAATAACAATTGGGATTTTATGCCGACAACATCCGTTTCCAAGCATACAACCTCTTACCCAAAGGTAAATTACCGTTTTGTTACTCCAAGTGTAAAATCGGCGACTGTGAAATATAATTTTACACAACCGTTGAAAAACACCTCTTTCGGCACCGGTTCTTTTGGCAATGGGACAAGTAATTTTTCCTCTAATCGTAAACTCTCCCGTACATCATCAAACAACGTTACAAGTACAGGCACGTTAAGCAGCAACATTACTTTTCGCAGCAAAAACACAACAAACACACGTGAAAATTCCACTACCGAAGAAAGCGAAGAATTGTTGGCTATGGTAACGCCTTTCAGCCCGATGATGGCACCACCGCCTACCGTAGGTGGCGATTTTGGAGGAGAAACACCGGACTTAGGCGTAGAAGATACTACTAACGATGCCGGTGTGGACATAGAAGCAGGAGCACCGATAGGCAACGCATGGTGTCTGCTGCCGTTTGTGGCACTCTACGGCCTATTTATAAAACGTAAAACACGAAAAACCTCAAACGCACAATAAAATGAGACAAACACACTATAAAAAAATCGCATTCACAGTAGTTTGCCTGAT
>DUQS01000026.1 GCA_012837685.1 Bacteroidales bacterium | reverse complement strand
TATCTACAAAAGTGATGAATTTATTTTCGGCAGCCGTGACATTGTTCATGGGTATGAAAAGGCGACTATTTTTTTCTGTTTTGGCGTTACATGTAATGTTGGTCGCTGCTTCGTTGCCTTGTATTACAGCTTTACCGGTGGCAAAAACAGTGCCGTAAAAATCAGGATTGTCTTTTTTGGTAGTGTTAAGCACCAACAAGTGGTCACAATTGATATCAATGTGATAATCCATTTCTTGGAAATACTTGTGGTTTACACGTCCGTTAATTTTTCCTTTATTGCCGTACTTGTCCCTTATTTCAATATTTTTGAGTGAAATTTCGGTAGGTGTGAGGATTATGGAATCGGAAAACGTAAAAGGTGCTTGTAGATAGGCTACTTTTAGAAGACCTTGTTCGACGAGTGCATTCACTTCCACAGTCACTTCTTTGCTTTTTGTAAAGCCGTGTATATATACTTGTCCTGTGCCGTAGCCCTGAACGTCATCGAAAATGGTGTTAAGGTAGTAACTGAGAAAACGCAAATCCAAGCGGCGTCCTTCTGCTTTTATATCTAAGGAGTCGTTGCCGATGAAATATTGACCTATCAGTATGGCTGTCGTGTCCTTTTTCTCATCGTTGTTGGCAACTATGCCGTAAAAATTGATGCATTTTTTTGGAAAATCAATGTTAGCGGTAGCGTGAGCCCTGCCAAAGTGTGAGCGATTGAATATAAAATTGTCGGCTACTACATCGGCATTAAAAAGCGGAATGTCGAGTGCACTATAAACAGTAGCGTTGCCTGAAACACGACCCCCAAATTCTACTGCAGCATCTTCGCGCATCAAGGTGCTGATGTAATCGAGGCTGATATCGTTGAGAGCAATATCAATTTTGTCTTCTTTCGATTTGGAAGCCGTTCCATTGATGATAATGTTTTGGTTGTCGTCGCTTTTGATGTTGAAACCGGACAGCGAAATCCAATCAAAATTGGTTTTTATGGCAGCAGGAGCTATACTCCACGTTTTATTATCAGCCATAAATTCTGTTGGGAATAACTGTATATCGGCAATTAGATTGTTGTCGTCGTTGTGCAGATAAGTATTGAAAAGTACTTCGCCGGCATTCACAATATCAGAGCGACTATTTTCTACATTGATGTGGGTCATTATACTGTCATGCTCTCCAAAAACGTTCATAAACAGCGAGAGTGTGTCGCTTTTGAGTTTCGTGACAGCATTAGCCAGCACCAGCAGTTTTTTATTTTCGTTTCGTATTTTTATATTGATGTTGTCAATACCTCCCTTGTTGTTGCAGAGTTGTAAAACGGAGAAATCTAATCCGAAACCTTCTTGTTTGTCGTTCAAAAATCCCGAAATCATGGTGTGGTCTTTCAAATACCATGGTATTTCGAACACATCGCACAGTTGGCGCGTATCTTCTATTTCTATGAAAAATTTTAGATTGTTCGCTGTTTTTGGTGTTTCGGTTTTGAATAGAGTTGTGAGTACGGGCAACGATTTTGAACCAATATTTATGAGACTGTTTTTTAATGTTTCAAATTTGTAATTCCCCGACAAGAAACCGGATATGAAATCCGATTTTATTTCTATTGTGTTCGATTTGTTTGTTCGCGATGTGATGGTAAATCTGTCTAAAAAATAGTGGTATTGTCCATTTTTTAGTGTTATGGAGTCGATGTGGAGAGAACCGTTGGTATCGTAGAGTGATGTGCTCTCAAAGTCCGAAGTTAATTGGAGTGCAGCGCACAATTCGGGATATTTGTCGGTTAAATGTAATTGATATGGGCGAAAATCGGACAGTTTGGCGTTGAATTTGAACAATGCAGGTTTTTTCTCCATGTCAATGTTACCGTCGAATTTTAATTTGATGTTATCGTCGTTCAAATTGATGTTACCGGCAAAATTGCGTTTTGTCAAATCGCCTTTTATGCGAATGTCTTTGTAGTTATATTCTTTAAATTCCAAAGATTTGATGTGAAAATCCAAACTGCCTTTAAATGCTCTTTCTAAGCCGGTTCTAATATTGGTTTTGGCTACAAATGACACAACACCTAAACCGCTTCCCGATGGTAACATACGACCAACATTTAGATGATTGGATTTTATGCTTCCGTTCAGATCCAAATTCTTGTGGTTGTTAGACACTTGGAGCGAAATATCGGTAGAAATTAGCCCAACGCCCGATTGCAATTTGCCGTAGGCTACGAGATTGCTTAAAAATCCTGTCATCTGACCGGTATAGTTGCAATTGCCTATGTTGTTCATCTCTCGCGGTAGCACCACCGGTGTTTGGGTGAGGTTTGCCAACAAATCTTGCAAACCGTTTTTGTTAAATTTCAAATGGTCGATATTGGCAAAAAAGAACGCTTCATCGATGGATGGCAAGCCCGTAACTTGGTAATTGCCTAAAAAATCGATATTGTCGCCGTATTTTATATTCATCGATGAAGCTTTTAGGTTGCCGACCGTTCCTTTTATAGCACCTGAAATTTTTAAAGGGCGTTTTAAATAACCAAACTCTTTTGCAAAAACTTTTAAATCAGGCAAATAGATGTTCGATGGCTCTATTTCCGTTTTAAACTTCACTTTATTGAAGTTTTCTGTCAATATTTCCCAATTGTCGTAGTTTAGGGTAGTTTCGCCTATTTTAAATTTGGTATTGGGTAGCTCTATACTGATGGAGGGAATGCGACACAATGAATCGTTAACAGCAAATGACGTGCTCAAGTTTTTTAATTCAAAGCCGGAATGTTCTTTAAAATTGAGATAGTCGATGGCTCCGGACATGGTGTGTGCCGCCGTTTTGTTGAATTGGATTTTTGCGTCAATGTCCGAAAGTGCGATGTGTTGCGCTTGAAAACGACCGCTATTGTGCAGGCTATCTGCTATAGCAGTTTGTGTGAACGAAAAAGCACTATTTTTGAGTTGTACTTCGTGAATTTCGAAGTTTAAATTGTTCTCTTGCGGTGTATTTAGTGCATCAATGATAAAATCAATGTTGGTGCATTTGTCGGCGTCTATTTTCAGATTGAACGACAGTTGCGACAGAGTAGTTTTCTTGATATACAGTTTGTTAAGAAACAGTGGCCACAATGAAAACTTAGCGTCCAATTTGTCGATGGCTGCCAGTGTATCGCCGTTTTGGTCTTCAATGTAGAAATTTGTTAGTTGTAAATGATTGAACCAGCGCAAATCAATGTGTCCGATGGAAATTTTTGTGTGGAGTTCTTCTTCTAAAGTTTGCGTAACTTTATCGACAACAAAATTCTGTATTCTATTGATGCTCAATAGAATAGTTGGAATTATCAGCAACAAGACAAAAGTTGCCAGTGAAATTAACGCTATTTTAATCGATTTTTTTATATCTTTGGACTTTATTCTGCAAATGTAATATTTTTGTTAGAAATATTGAAATATAAAAGATTAACTTTTTATTTCTAATAGGGCATTTTTAGTTTTGTAAATGGATATTACTATTTTAGGCATCGAATCTTCGTGTGACGATACGTCTGCGGCTATCATTCAAAATGGCGTGCTGTTGTCGAATGTCATTGCTAACCAATCAGTTCACGAAATGTACGGTGGCGTTGTACCTGAATTGGCATCGCGAGCGCACCAGAAAAATATAATTCCGGTCGTTTCGGAGGCGTTGCGCCGTTCGGGTATTGACAAATCGCAGTTGAGTGCTGTGGCGTTCACGCGTGGTCCCGGTCTTATGGGTTCTTTGCTCGTCGGTACGTCGTTTGCCAAAAGTTTTGCGCAGGCGTTGGGCATCCCCATTATTGATGTCAATCATTTGCAGGCGCATATTTTGGCACATTTTATAAAAGAGCCTGATGTAGAACCCAAACACCCTAAATTTCCGTTTATTTGTTTGTTGGTGTCGGGCGGTAATTCGCAAATAGTGCTGGTAAAAAGTTACAACGAAATGGAAATTATTGGTCAAACTATTGATGATGCCGCCGGCGAAGCTTTTGATAAATGTTCTAAGGTAATGGGATTGCCTTATCCGGGTGGTCCGTTTGTCGATAAGTTGGCAAAGCAAGGCAATCCTATGGCGTTTTCGTTCAGTAAGCCGCACATCGCCGGTTATGATTACAGTTTCAGCGGTCTTAAAACGTCATTTCTCTATTTTTTACGCGATAAGCAAGCCGAAAATCCGAATTTTATTGTCGAAAACAAGGCTGATTTGTGTGCATCGTTGCAAAAAACCATTATCGATATTTTGATGGATAAGTTGGTAAAGGCTGTGAAAGCGTTGAAAGTGAAGGAAGTAGCTTTAGCAGGTGGCGTTTCAGCCAATTCAGGCTTACGCGAACGTATGCTTACGTACGAGCGTCGTGGTTGGAACGTATATTTGCCCAAACCTGCTTTTACAACCGATAATGCGGCGATGGTAGCCATAACGGGGTATTATAAATTTTTAGATAAAGATTTTTGTAGTGTCGATTTGCCGCCATTTTCTAAAGTAGTTATTTAATGTGCAGACTTACAAAGTTTTAAGTTTTTGATAAATAATTTGCTATAATGACTTTTAATATAACATCCATAAAACACTTTTTAGAGCCTTACCGCGGAGTAATTCAGTTTTGCGTGGTGTTAGCGGCGTGCCATTTTTTCTGGAAATATACTGTTATTGGCGAAGAAACGGGCGATGTTGTTACCTTTTTCGGTTGGAATATTTCCGCCCCTTTTATTTGGATGAGCAAGCATGTAGCACTGGCGGCTCATGCAATTATCAATTTTTTTGGTGGAGAAGTGCAGTATCTCTCCAATAATATTTTGCGCTTTGCCAATGGACAGGGCGTTCAAATTGTGTGGAGCTGTTCCGGCATTAAACAGGCGTATATTTTTACTTGTATTATTTTGTTTAGCCGTGGTTCATGGAAGCACAAAGCGTGGTTTATACCTGCAGGTGTTTTGGTCTGTTTTTTGATAAACATTGTGCGTATTATCATATTGGTAGTTGTGATTGAAAACCACCAAGCTATTTTCAAAGTGTTGCATGAATCTGTTTTGAAATATATTTTCTATGGCATAATCTTTTTGATGTGGGTGCTGTGGGAGGAAAAAATAGCGACTGTAAATTTGTCGTCAGAAGAAACTGAAAAACAAACTTAAACTCGTAACCAATGGATGCAATAGCTTTATTAAAATCATTGATAGCCATTCCGTCTGTTTCACGTGATGAAAAGGCGGTTGCCGATTTTCTGGAAAAAGAGATGAAAACAATGGGTTTGGTCGTGCAGCGGATAGATAATAATTTGTGGACACAGAACTCCGATTGGGACGAATCCAAGCCGACTATATTGCTCAATGCCCATTTAGATACCGTTAAACCTTCTGATTCATGGACACGTAATCCGTTTGAGGCGGTTGAAGAAAACGGACGCATTTATGGTTTAGGCAGCAATGACGATGGCGGAAGTTTAGTGGCGTTGCTGGCGTCTTTTATACGACTTACAAAAAAGGAACAGCCTTACAATCTGATATTTGCGGCTTCTTCCGAAGAAGAAGTTTGTGGTGCATTGGGCATGAAAAAATTGATAAATCATCTGCCTAAAATCGATTTCGGTATTGTGGGCGAACCTACCGGAATGCGTATGGCAATTGCCGAAAAAGGCTTGATGGTGCTGGATTGTAAAACACTTGGCAAATCGGGACATGCGGCGCGCAACGAAGGTGAAAATGCCATCTACAAAGCTTTGGAGGCAATAGAGTGGTTTCGCAACTACCGCTTTGAGAAAAAATCCGAATTGCTTGGCGATGTAAAAATGACTGTAACACTGATAAATGCCGGTACGCAACACAATGTCGTTCCCGACCAATGTACGTTTGTAGTAGATGTTCGCACCAATGAACATTACAGTAATTTAGAGGCGTTGGATATTATTCGCCAACATGTGGCGTGCGAGGTGTCGCCGAGGTCGGTCAATCTGAATTCGTCGTGTATCGATGTAGCGCATCCTGCGGTTCGTCGCGGATTGGAGTTGAGTTTGTCCACGTTCGGTTCGCCTACTATGAGCGACCAAGTGCACATGACTTTTCCGACTCTTAAAATTGGTGTCGGCGATTCTGCACGCTCGCATACGGCTGATGAGTTTGTGTTGGTAAGCGAAGTACTTGACGGCATAAATTGCTACGTTGATTTACTTGACGGACTTGTAATTAACTAAATAAACTATTTTTACGATTAATTTTTTATAACGAAACCACTTCTTTTATGAAAAAAGCACTTTTTATCGATCGTGACGGCACGTTGGTGGTGGAACCGCCTGTAACTTACCAAATTGACACTTTAGAGCAATTGGAATTTCTTCCTAAAGTGATACAAGGATTGGCATATATTCGACAAAAAACTGATTTTGAGTTGGTTATGGTAACTAATCAAGATGGTTTAGGAACAGATGTCTATCCACAGGAAAATTTTGATACTGTACAATCGAAATTGTTACAAACTCTTGAAAATGAGGGTATTATTTTCGATGATATTTTAATTGATACTTCGTTTGAAGCGGATAATTTACCGACTCGTAAACCCAATATCGGAATGTTGGGAAAATATACTACCGGTGCTTACGATTTGGCTAATTCGTTTGTTATCGGCGACCGTCTGACCGATGTTAAATTGGCTGAAAATTTGGGCTGTAAAGCCATTTTGATAGGCAAATCGACTACGGATTTGTCCGAAAACTGTGTGTTACAAACCGACGACTGGATGCAAATAGCTCAGTTTGTGGCGCAGAGCGAGCGCGTTGTTCGTATCAAACGTACTACCAAAGAAACGGACATTGATATAGTTCTCAATTTGGACGGAACAGGAAAAAGCAACATTCATTCCGGATTACACTTTTTTGACCACATGCTGGAACAAATTGCCAAACACAGCCATTGCGATTTGGATATTACTGTAAAAGGTGATTTGGAAATAGATGAACACCACACTATTGAAGATACGGCTATCGCGCTCGGAGAAGCTTTTAATCAGGCTCTTGGCGACAAACGGGGCATTGAACGCTACGGTTTTATGTTACCTATGGACGATTGTTTGTGCCAAGTGGCACTCGATTTTGGTGGTCGCGCATGGCTGGAGTTCGATGCAGAGTTTAAACGCGAAAAAATAGGCGATTTTCCGACTGAAATGATTTATCATTTTTTTAAATCGTTTTCCGATGCGGCTAAAATGAATCTCAATATTAAAGCTGAAGGTGTGAACGAACACCATAAATTGGAAGGGATTTTCAAAGCCTTAGCCAAAGCTATAAAAATGGCAATCAAACGTGATAGGTATTGCAACGAATTGCCATCGACAAAAGGATTACTTTAATGAAAGCCGAACCTTAAAAAAGATACTACTATGGGACTAATGATTCACAGCCTTGAAATTCTTTCCTCTGAAGCAAAGAGAGATTATTTTATCTACATATTGGATTATGGTTGGTCAGAACCATTAGCTGATGTGATAAGAAAAAATTTTCAGAATCTGGCCGCTTGGGCTTCAAAAAATGATTCTGCAATTATCACAGGAGTTGGTGAAATAGGGCACTTTGATAATGAAGTATTGTCGTGGCATAGTATTAATGGAGAAAATGCAAAAAATATACTTCCTGCGATTTTAATAACTAAAACAAATCCACACCGATTTAGGGAATTTTCTGATTTAGGAAGAAAAAAAATGAATAAGGACTTTTGTTATATTTTGATTCCTTTGAAAAAGTGTTGCAAGACAGAAACAGATGTCCTTGATTTAATGAGGAAAGTTACAAAAGATATTGAGAGTAAAAAAGATTTAGCAGATTTTCAAATCAAAAAGGAATTAAAACCAGGACTTGGAAAAGCTATTGTTAAATCAGTTATCTTAGAACCTAATTTTAATGGGTTAGGATTTAGTTTTAACAAACTAAAAGATTATTTAAAATAATTAATAATTATTGGGCACACTATAAAATATTGGCAGTTACTTAGCGCGCATGTAAGTAAACTTGTACCAAATAAAGTTGTTCTTTTATGCCATAAAAAAACGAAAAGAGACTTTTAAATAAATCTCCTTTCGCTAATGATAAATTTTAGAAAAACCGTTATTTAATGAACATTAGTTCACGGTATTTCGGTAAAGTCCACATTTCGTCGTCCACAATCATTTCCAATTTATCCACATGGTGGCGTATCTCTTCCATGAGCGGGACAATATTGTCGTGGTAGGCAATGGCTTTGGTGCGTTCGCCTATTTTGTGGTTGGCTTCGCGGCGCAAGTTAAGCATTTCGTCGGCTTTTTCTACAATGGTAGTTATATGTTCGGCAATGCGACGTATAATAACAATGTCTTGTGCTGAGAGTTTTTTGGCTTCGTCAGCATCAAAAGCCTCTTTCATGCGCACTACATTTTCGAGTAAAATCGATTGGTAGCTATTAGCCACAGGCACAATATGGTTCATCACCAAATCGCCCAAAACGCGCGATTCAATTTGTATTTTTTTTGTGTAGGTGTCCCATTTTACTTCGCAACGCGATTGCAGTTCCGCTTCCGACAGTACATTTGTGTTTTTAAACATAGCAATACTTTCGGGCGACAAATAACGGTCGAAAATGAGCGGAACGTTCGTTTCGCAGTCAAGTCCGCGTTCGGCTGCTTCCTTTTTCCATGCATCACTGTAGCTGTTGCCGTCAAATCGGATAGCTTTGCAATCGGCAATATATTTTTTAATAACAGCAAAAAGTGCGCGTTCTTTCGGTTCGCCTTTTTCTATTCGTTTGTCCACCTCTTTTTTGAAGTTAATGAGTTGGTCGGCAACGGCAGCGTTGAGTGTCAGCATAGCATCTCCACAGTTTGCCGAAGCTCCTACAGCCCTGAATTCAAATCGATTACCAGTAAAAGCAAATGGCGATGTGCGGTTGCGGTCGGTATTATCGAGCAAAATTTCAGGAATTGTGGCGACACCGAGTTTCATCTCTTTTTTAGCGTTGATGGCGATACCTTTATCGATTGAAGCTTTTTCCAATTTGTCGAGTACGTCGGTAAGCTGTTTACCGAGAAAAACCGAAATAATTGCCGGCGGTGCTTCGTTGGCGCCCAAACGGTGTGCGTTGGTAGCCGAACTGATGGAAGCTTTCAGTAGTCCGTTGTGTTTGTAGACAGCCATCAACACGTTTACCAAAAAGGTTACAAATTGCAGATTGGCAGCGGCATTTTTGCCGGGAGCCAATAAATTGACGCCGGTATTGGTGGCTAATGACCAATTACAATGCTTACCGCTGCCATTGACTCCGGCAAACGGTTTTTCGTGTAGCAACACGCGGAAGTGGTGGCGGTGAGCAATGCGTTCCATCAGCGACATTAGCAACAAGTTATGGTCGTTCGCTAAATTGGCTTCTTCGTATATCGGCGCCAATTCAAATTGATTTGGGGCAACTTCATTATGCCGCGTTTTTACGGGAATACCTAATTTTAGAGATTCTATTTCAAGGTCGGTCATAAAATGCAATACACGTTCGGGAATAGACCCAAAATAATGGTCGCCCAATTGTTGATTTTTTGCACTGTCATGTCCCATTAGTGTGCGACCGGTAAGCATCAAGTCGGGGCGTGCCAACCAAAGTGATTTATCCACCAAAAAATATTCTTGTTCCCAACCGAGAAAAACGGTAACTTTTGATACATTACGGTCAAAATAGCGACACACATCGACGGCAGCTTTACTCACAGCCGAAATGGATTTGATAAGCGGAGTTTTGTAGTCGAGAGCTTCGCCGGTGTAAGCCACAAAAATAGTGGGAATACAGAGTGTGTCGCCCACAATGAATGCCGGCGACGTCGGGTCCCAAGCAGAATAACCGCGCGCTTCAAACGTGTTGCGGATGCCGCCGTTAGGAAAACTTGACGCATCCGGCTCTTGTTGGTAGAGTACTTTTCCCGAAAACTCTTCCAAAACATGACCTTCGGGTGTTTTATCTAAAAAAGCGTCGTGCTTTTCGGCAGTTCCGCCCGTCAGTGGCTGAAACCAGTGCGTGTAGTGCGTTGCACCCAATTCCGATGCCCATTTTTTCATACCCATTGCTACGGAATTAGCTATGTCGCGACTGAGCGGCTTGCCGTTGTCAATAGCATCGAATAGCTGATTGAGCATGGTGTCGGCAATGTAGCCTTTCATCTTTTCGCGCGTGAATACCAATTTGCCGAAAAATTTATCGGGACGCTCGTTGGGGACTGCCACAGTTTTAGGGCTGTGCGAACAAGCTTCTCTAAAGGCTTGAAATCGTAATTTGCTCATAAAAAGTTTTTTTTGATATTTGTTACACTATAAAAATCCGCAAATTCGGCTTTATTTTTATTTTAATCGTGTAAAAATTGTTTTTCGACGGCAAAAGTACATTAAAAAATCGAAACATCGTCATAATTTTGAAAAAATATCTTCTTTTTCCGTTATATTTTTGTAAATATTCTATTAAATCGCATAAATAATGAAAAACATTTCTGCGTAAGTTGTGTTTCGTTCCGTCTAAAACAGTTATCTTTGCCTATTATCTTTTAATTGTTTTGGGTCAATTAAGATTATGAAACCGAAAATTGTCATCGACAAAAACATTCCTTTTATTCAAGGCGTTTTGGAGCCATTTGCTTCGGTGGTGTATTGCGATGGTTTAGAAATATCATCGGAACTTGTTCGCGATGCCGATGCGTTAATTATTCGCACCCGAACCAAATGCGATGCCGCATTGCTGCAACATTCTTCTGTAAAGTTTATTGCTACTGCTACGATTGGCTTTAATCACATTGATACGGAATTTTGCGCAAAAAAAGGAATTTTTTGGAGTAGTGCAGCCGGCTGCAATGCTGTTGCTGTCGGGCAATATGTAGCTTCGGCACTAAGTTTTTTATCTGAAAAAAACGGTGTTGATTGGAACGAAAAAACGCTGGGTATTGTCGGAGTGGGGCATGTCGGTACCGAAGTGGAAAAAATAGCGCATCATTTGGGAATGCGAGTACTGCGCAACGACCCGCCGAGAGCCGACCGTGAAGGTGCTGCCCTATTTGTAGATTTAGCTACTATTCAGCACGAAAGCGATGTGATTACTTTTCATACGCCACTAACTGCAACGGGCGTGTATGCTACTAAGTATTTGGCTGATGCTGAATTTTTTAACAATTTGGCACGTCGTCCGGTTATTATCAATTCCGCTCG
>DUQS01000025.1 GCA_012837685.1 Bacteroidales bacterium | reverse complement strand
TTCTGACAATATTGCTACTTCACCATCACCATCTGTTTTTCCTTTCGTTATCGTGGCACCGTTTAGCGTAAGGGTATTAGTACCGTGGATGTAGCTTACCGAGCCTGTGATACCTTCGCCTGTGATAGCAGAGGCGTTAAAAGAGGTTACCTGCTCACCGGCTACCCAAAGAGGATAATTTTCTAATTCTGGACAAGTATAACTACCTATAGCATTAGTTATTTGATACCCGGTGCCTGTAGCTGGATAACCATATAGTTTCCAATTCTTGTCGCTTGCATTGTTTCCGTTTGTAGCAAGGACAAAAGCCTCTACGTTAGCTTGAGCCTGCCCGCTTACGTATATTCTTGCATCGTCGCTCGCTTGCCTTTGCGGTAATTGACAATAAATTTGGTCTAAACCTAACGTGGTGCTTGTGCAAGGATTATTGTAGCAATACAATTCTCTCAATTGATTTAACCCCAATATATTTATTAAACTTTGAAGCTGGTTACCATTGCAATACAAAGCTTTCAAGCTAGTTAAGCCCTGCACATTTAAACTTGTAAGCCGGTTAGAAGAGCACGTCAATTGTAGCAATTGAGTTAAGCCTGATACATTTAAACTTGTAAGCTGGTTATTCCTGCACTCCAAGTATTGCAATTGATTTGAGCCCGATACATCTAAGCTTGTAAGCTGGTTAAAACTGCAAGTCAATCTTTGCAATTGATTTAATCCCTGCACCTTTAAACTTGTAAGCCGGTTACCATAGCACCCCAATTCTTGCAAGTTTGTCAATCCCGATGCATCTAAGCTTGTAAGCCGGTTACCATCGCAATACAAATTTTTCAAGTTAGTTAATCCCGATACATCTAAGCTTGTAAGCTGGTTAGCATAGCACGTCAACCATTCCAATTGATTTAAGCCCGATACATTTAAACTTGTAAGCTGGTTTAAATAGCAAGACAATTGTTGCAAGCCTGTATTTCCGCTTGCATCAATGGCTGATACAGGATTTCTCCATCCTGTATTATCTATTCCGCTACAACCAAAGCCTGTGATATTTCCATATACTTTTAGGCTGGTTCCTTCGGGTGTGTAGTTTGTATAGTCTGTCGGATAGCTTGTACCTGCTGTTGCTGTTTGGTAGGTGTCGGGGGCTGTTTCTATCCAAACAGGCGTGTTAGCTGCCGCAGCTTTCATCCTCATACGGACGAGAGCGCCTGCTGTAGTTGCGGTCAGCTCTATTACAGGTGAGCCTGCGGGTGGCGTGTCTTGTGCATAGGCTTTGCCTGTTGTGATTATTGCCAATAGTGTAAAGGCAATCAACGTGAGTAATTTTTTTGTCTTCATAATCAGTTTGTTTAAATTAATATTACTATTTTACAAATTCTATATTCAATAAAAAACAGCCCCACACCTATTTGGCACAGGGTAAAATAAAGTCAAAATCTTATAAAGGTGTAAATAAATGTTAAATATGGGGGGGGTAAAATAAGAGCTGTACTCGTACGAAATAATTCGGCAAGTTGTGTCGAAATGTTTCCGTCAAGTCTATAAGTTGATTTTGCTTTCATCAGGCAGTTACATTTACGCTACAAAGTAACGAAAATAAAATGAAAACAACAAATAAATTTAACAACTAATTTTTACGCTTTATCCTGCCTCTTAATCCCCCTAAAAGAGATGATTGTTTAGTGTGTAGTGTTGAATGTTTAATCGGTGAATTGTTTAACTGTTTAATGTTTAGTGTGTAAATCTGTCAATCCGTAAATTTGTAAACTTGCGCTAATTAAGACGTATAAAAAAAGGAGAAACCAAGGTTTCTCCCTTTTTGTGATTATTGCATGTATTTCGCTTTGATTTTATTGGCAGCATCGATACTTGCAGGATTGTTGGGGTCAATCAACGCAGCATCTAATTTCGGGATTTTAATGGTAATACCTTTTTCCAATTTGTTCGGATGGGGTATCTTGTCGATATTGGCTTCGTAGATGTAAACCCAAAAAGCTTGTTCGCCGTACCATTTGCGTGCATATTGTGCCAGACGGTCGCCTTCGCTCACTTTTTCTTTACCCATGAATTTGGTGTAGCGTATCGGTTCGGGAATAATATTGCCCAACGAATCGCACATTTCTCCTTTTTCGTTCAACGGAATAATTTCTACACGCCTATCCTTTGAGCGTTGGTGTTCTTTGGCGTTGTAGCGGAACGGCTGATAAGAAGCGAATGCTCTAACTGTGATTTGATTGTTAGCTACGCCTTTTTCTTTCAGTAGTTTGGCTATCACATCGGCGCGCTTTTTCGACAGTTTTTCATTGTATTTGTCGCTACCTATGCTGCACGTATGACCATTGACGGAAATTTTCATTGTCGGAGAAGATTTCAATACATCGGCTATGTTGTCCAACAAATCGGCAGGTTCTACTTTGGGGTCATACTTGTCGAAATCGAACCAAATAACGGCGGTTTGCAGCATTTTATCCAAACGTTGCTGTGCCTGTTTTTCGATGTATTTTATTTCTACATTGGTAACTGTGTCGCGAATTATCAAAGTGTCCACAATACGGATGGTGTCGTGTACGAATACTTTTTCCGGTTCGACCGGTTTCTTTTTGGAACCGCCCAAATAGACCTGTACACCGATTTTCACACCGTAGTTCAAAGTGTTGATTTTGTTCACTTCTCTGGTGCCGATAAGACCGTTGTAATCGTTCATAAAGGCATAGGTGTTGTTCCTAAATCCCAATTCGGAGCGGTCGTTTTGCACCACAGGGCTAATATCGTTAAAACCGTAGCTGCCGTAAAGTCCGAGCAGCAAATCGGTGCGCTTGCCTAATTGGAACAATAAGCCGAATTCAGCGAATGCACTGTATGACGGTTTAAGATTGAATTTGCCGTTTTTGCCGGTATTGTCTTCCGTGAAAAAGCGACCGGGAAGGTCGCGCAACCACAAATCCCACTGTGGATAGTAACCGCTGTGCGTCAGTGTACCACTAGTAACTTCGTAGGTGGAATAAACCGGTATTCCAATTTTTGCTCCCAAAGCCGCAAACAGTCCGACTTTGCTGCCAAAGTTGTGGTGAAATTGCAATGCTAAAGGTACTTCCACCATGTGACTGAGTTGTTTTTCAGTCCAGTCCGTTACTTGTGTATGGTGGTTGTAAGTGTCATTTTCACTATCGCTCACACCGTTCCAAACAAACTCTTTGTTCAGAATGGCAGTTGAACCGTAGGTACTTATGCCGGTACCAATGCCTACACCCAAATAGGGCAAAAAGAAATAGGAATAGTTCAAATTTAATGTTGCTGCCGGCACCATCCATTTTTGAACTCCGTTGTCCATGGTGTAGTTGAGTGCGCCGTGTCCCGCTCCTCCGCTTATTTGCAGGAATGAGCCTTTTTCAAGGGCATGAAACTCTTTTTTAACTTTCGTTTCTGTTTGCTGAGCAACTTCTGTTGTTTCGGCAGCGGTTTGTGCAAAGGCAAACGTTAGCGTTTGGCAGCCTATTACTATAAAAGAAATGAGTTTTTTCATTGTATATTACGTTTTATATTAAGAAAGATTTATTTTACCATGAATTTTGTAGTGTGCGCTTTGCCGTCCGAAGTGGTAAGCTTAAGAATGTAAACACCTTTTTGTGCAATAGGTTGAATTTGCATGATATTGCTCAAATTGGTGTAGCGCTTTACTAAAATTCCCACAGAATTATAGATGTCTATTTGTCCTTTCTCCAAATTTTCAATTGCGAAGGGAAGTTCAACAATGATTGGCGTGTTTGTTTCTGCCGGAACGGGATAGGTAATAATTTTGCCGTCGGGCACGTTCGTTTGGGGAACAATTTTCTTTTCACACGAAATAAATTCTTTGCCGTCTGCTGTTTGCAGTACAACGTGGTAAGTACCATCTAATCCACCTTCTTGGTAATAATATTGTTCGGTGGCGCCTTCAATCAGGTTGCCGTTGCGGTACCATTGGAAACTGGTAAATTTTACACCGGTGTTAGCTTCGTTGTTATCGACAAAGATAACATCCGACCATTTTGTGCGAACATAGCTATCCAACATCAGCGTGAACCCGAGTTTGTAGGCTTGACTAGTGCAATGTTCTTTCGGACGGGTGTCTGTAAAGAAGACATTTACGCCGTAAACTCCGGCTTTTACACCGGCGGGTTTGTTGATTGTAATGATACCGTTTTTGGGTAGTACAGTAAGAGGTACGTCCTCAAATCCTTGCGCTTTGGCAACTGAGTCGAACTCCAATTTGTAGCGACTTGGTACACCTTTAGTAATAGTGTATTTAAACGACAACTGTGTGGTTGTTTCGCAAACGGATGGAATGTCGTTTACAGTTGCTTCGGGTATTAAGCATTTTACTCCGGTTAGCGTTACGGGTTTGTTACAGCCGTAGATTGTGAAGTCCGGCATAATATGTTGTTCACCATCTGTTTGAAAAACGACATCTTCCGTGTGATTGTCCAAATAAGTGTAAGTATAGGTGTATGGGAAGTCGCATTCACAAATGTATACTGTAGTGGCTTGAGCTTTGTGGTCGGAAATAACATATTTAATGGAATCTATAGATTGTTTCCAATTGGGGTTACAGTATTTGTCTTTGGAGTAGCGATAGAATGTAAATGTCATCGGGAAACGTGCATCTCTTACGTTACCTTTGGCAAATCGGTAGATTTCTGTTGCTTCGGCGTTGTTTATTACGCCGAAGGCGGTGGTGTCTACCAATATTGTTTGTTGCGTGGTGTCGGTTACTTGTATAATCACTGCTTTTTTCCAGTCGCATCGTACAGTCCACATATAATCGATTTTGCCGTTGCCACCACTAGCATCATTAAGGCTACCGAGCACGATATCAAGATGACTTTCAGTGTTGGTGTAGCATAAAGTATCGTAAATCAGAGGCAAAGCACCTGCCGAGAAAGGTTCGTAAATGGTTACTGCATAACTATTGTTAGAAGCTTTCCATTCTCGTTGCGATACACCGTCTTTTGCCCAACGGTAAAAAATGTAAGTGCCGGCTTGTGTGAGTGTGGTGTCGAGTATCGCTGAAGTAACAGGAAGTACTTCTCCTTGTCCGGGGTCACCGTTGGGTGCACCGAGTGTCCAGCGGTACTGTATGTTGCCGTCTCCGCCCGAAGCATCTTGAACGGATTTTATTTCAACTCTTCTGGGGAGAGATTGGGCGCATACGGTGTCATCGTTAGCAGTTATTTCACCGGCACTAAACTCTCTCAATACTTGTATGGTGTATTCGCCAGATTTTTTGTATTCGCTCAAATGACCGTCTTTTGCCCAACGGCTTACCGTAAATTTTTTGCCACTGTTGGCTTCTAATTTGGCTATGAGGAGAGTGTACGAATCGGAAGTAGCACCGGCAACCAAAATATCGTTAATTTTCCATTGATATTCTATGTTACCGTCGCCACCTGATGTCGGCGTTACGGAAGCAATATCGAAACTTTTTGGTAACTGCTCGTAACTGACTGTGTCAGGTTCTGTTTGTGCTGTAATGGTACCCGGATTAAATGCCGAGAGAATAACTACTTTGTATTCGCCGCTTTTGGCAAACACATCAAAGCCGTCTTTTGCCCAGCGTGAAATAGTGAAATCACCGTTTTCGGTAAATAGCGGATTGTAAGATGCTGTGGTGGCAGTGTCCACTACCGTGCCGTTTATTTGCCATTGATACTCGATATTGCCGTCGCCACCGGTAGCATCGACTACAGAAGCAATGTTAATGCGGACGGGCAATTGGTCAAAATTAAAAGTATCGGTTTGGGCTTGTGGAGTGATGGAGCCTACTTCTACTTTAGGTAAAATTACAATGGTTTCTTCACCGGAAGTAAGAAAGTTGGGGAGTCCGCCGTCTTTTGCCCAGCGGCTGAAACGGAACGTTCCCTCATCGGTAATGTTGTAAGTGAGCGTGTTTCCGTTTTCACCGGCGATTACTACATCGTTCAATTTCCACTGGTATTGAATGTTACCATCGCCACCGGCAGCATCGGCTATTGAGTTTATGGTAACGCTTTGAGGTAGTGCGCTGTAGCTGAATGTGTCGGTCGGGAAATTAATGCTTCCGGCAGTAAACTGAGGCCACATAAAATAGTCGTGCGCTCCTGCCGATGCAGTCCAATCAACTTCCGTTCCGCTTTTTACAAAACGTGTGATAGTTGCTGTAGCCCCCTCACACAGCCAATCTATTGGAGGCGTGAAGGTTGGAGTGTTGGTGATGGAATCTTGGGCTGTACATCCGCTAATAACCCAACGGTACGAATAGTTGCCGTCACCGCCTGAAGCAGGAGTTTCTTCTTCTACTGCGTTAGGGGTTCCGTTTGTGTAGAGGGTGTCTTTTGCATTTTTAATGGCTCCTGCCATCAATGCTCCTTGTGCGAACATGGCGATAGGAAGTATAAGTCCTATCCCAAAGAGAAAAATTCGTCTCATAAAGTTCATAAGATTAAGATTTGATATTATAATTGACAAAGTTAGGTTTTTATTTATTAAAACAAATGTTTTTGGCGTTTTTTTTGAAAAAAAATACAATTTTGAGGTATAAAATCCTTTTTTTATTTGTTTTTAGTCGATTTTAACTCTATTTTGATTTTTGGAAAGGTAAAAAAGAGGTTTAAAGTTTGTTTTTCTACGTTTAAAAAGAATATTATGCAGGTTTTTTGCGTTATTTTTTGTGCTGATTTTCTGAAAAACGTCAAAAAATGTGTTGTTGGCACCTGTTTTTTTGATTTCGTGTAGGATTTTCAAGCGGTTTCATAAAAAAATATGTAATTTTGCGCAATAAGGAAAAGGCGATGGGAAAATTAGTGGATTACATACTCGATTTTTTGCTGGGTTTTCCCGAAAAACAGGAAAAACTTGTGGGCTATACGGCAGATAAAACGCATTTTGCGGATTATAAAGTAGTAATAGTTCCTTCCGATTTTTTTTCTGAAAAGGTGTTTGGAACGGCAACTTCGCTACCGACACTTCCTCTTCCTGAATTGGAGGGTGTTCCTGTTTTGTTCGGGCAGCCTAAAGTGGAGAAAATTGGTGAAACGCTTGTCTGTTATGCTGATTTGGTGGCGAGTTCGTTCTTTTTGCTTTCACGGTACGAAGAATTGTTGGTTGCTGAGCGTGATGAGCATGGGCGCTTTTCTGGAAAATTTTCGTTGCCTTATCGTGCCGGTTTTTTATCGCGTCCCATTGTCGATGAGTACGGGCAACTTTTGCGCTCGTGGCTGCGCGATTTAGGCTGTGAAGTGCTCGAACCGACACCGGATTATAGCCGTATTGTATTGACGCACGATGTCGATTTTCTTTACAATTTTCGTCATTTCAGAGGATTGCTTGGCGGCATCAAACGCACTGTGTTAGGTCAGGGTGTTGATTTTAAAACCGTAGTAAAGTCTCTTTTTTCGCTCGAAAATGATCCGGCTTACACGTTTCCATGGCTGCTCGAGCAGGATAAGCGCGTGCCGAAATCACACACCATTTTTTTTGTCAAGGCAGCAAAGAAACGTGCCAAATTAGACTATCCGCACTATTCGCTTATCAGCCGTGATGCACACCATTTTTTTGAATTGAGTAATCTATACGATTGTGAAATTGGATTGCATGCCAGCTACGCATCAGGGGTGGAGCCTGCGCTTGTTCTACAAGAAAAGGAACGTTTGCAGAGTGTTATCAGTCAGCCGATTACAAGCAACAGGCATCATTATTTGCGCATTTTTAAGCCCGAAGATATGGATATGTTGCTTGCTGCGGGTATTACTGACGATTACACATTGGGTTATGCCGATGTGGCAGGTTTTCGCCTTGGTACTTGCCGTCCTGTAAAATGGATAAATCCGATTACAAAGCGTGTAACAGAATTGACGTTACATCCGCTTACCGTTATGGACTGTACGCTCAGCAATGAAAATTACATGGCGCTGAATTATGAACAAGCATTGGACTGCGTGCAGAAATTGCTGTTGCAGGTAAAACGTCACGGCGGAGAAGTAGTGCTGTTGTGGCACAACACCGTTATATCCGACCGAAAAGCCTATCATAAAGAACTTTATGCGCAAATCATCAACTTTTTGGCATCATGAAACGCATTTTGATTATCTGTGACCCTTTTACACCGCCACTCTATGCGCCACGCATAAGGTTGTTGAGCCAATATTTGAAAAAACTGGGTTGGCAACCGCTTGTTGTAACCGAAAAAGTGCCTCGAAACGATTTTCAAACCGACGATTTTGAATTAGTGGAAATTCCTTATTATCAAGAAAATAAGAGCCGATTTGAATGGATTTGGAAACAATTTGCCAATCTGTTTTTCGACTATAAGGAACGCTATTTTCGTCGTGAAGTGGAACGGCGTATTTCCGTTTCCGATTCAGATGTTATTTTGTGTTCCACGTTCAATTTGTTTCCGTTGCTAACGGCAAATTATTTGGCACAAAAGTACCATAAACCGTTGGTGGCGGATTTGCGCGATATTGCTGAACAATGGACGGATTACAGCTATTTTGAGCATACCATTCGTCCGCAATGGTTGCATCGCTGTTTGGCATCGTGGATAACCAAAAAAAATATTCGCAAGCGCAATGCTGTGTTGAAATGCGCAAATGCCGTTATTTCAGTTTCGCCGTGGCACGTACAATTTTTGAAACGCATTAATCCAAATACTTCGCTGATTTTTAACGGATATGATGAGAAATTTGTGCCGTTGGATACACCTAACGACTTGTTTGAGATAACCTATACCGGCAAACTTTACGATTTGGCTTTGCGCAATCCTTATTTGCTGTTGCGTGCACTTTCTGAATTGCTGAATGACGGGCTTATTGATGCAAAGTGCGTTCGTCTAAATTGGTATATCGATCAAACTTCGTTTGAAATGATGCGACAATTGACGCGACAATACGGTTTGGAATCGATTACTCGCATCAGCGGCTATGTCCCGTCGAATGATGTAGTTGCTCTTTTGCAACGCAGCTCGGTGGTTGTGGTGCTGACGAACAAAGCTACCGAAAAAGGTCCTCACGGAATAATGACCACTAAGTTTTTCGAAGCTCTTGGCGTAGAAAAACCGGTGCTTTGCGTGCGTAGCGACGAAGAGTGTTTGGCTGAAGTTATTAAGCAGACAAATGCAGGTTTGGCGGCAACGACAGTTGAACAAGTCAAGCAATTTATTCTCGAAAAACAGGCTGAATGGCAGAAAAATGGTTTTACGCGCCAAAATGTCAATTTGGCAGAAAAAGCAAAATTTTCGCGGCAGACGCAAGCCAAGCAATTTGTCCAAATTTTTGAAAAATTGACAGCAAAATGAAACATTTACATATAATTGCTTTCGATATTCCGCTGCCTGCCAATTACGGTGGCGCCATTGATGTTTTTTATCGCCTCAAAGCTTTGCACGAACAGGGCGTGGCTATTACGTTGCATTGCTTCGATTATGCGCGTCCCCACAACGATGAATTAAACAACTATTGCGAAAAAGTTCATTATTACAAACGCGATACGTCGCTGCGGGCACAATTTCATTTGCGCCCTTATACGGTTGTCAGTCGGCAAAATACCAATTTGTTGCGTAATTTGTTGAACGATGAGCATCCGATTTTGTTCGAAGGTCTTATGTGTTGCGGTTTTTTGGATGATGTGCGTTTGAAATCTCGCATAAAATTAGTGCGCCCGCACAATGTCGAACACGCCTATTATTTCGGATTGGCAAAAGCGACCAAAAATATCATCAAAAAAGCCTATTACGCAATAGAAGCATTGAAATTGGCTAAATATGAGTCTGTTTTGTGTCATGCCGATGCCATTTTGGCTCTATCTACGAAAGAACAGGCTCATTTTCAATTAAAATTTCCAAAGAAATCCGTTTATTTTTTCCCGTGCTTTCATCAGCACGAAACATTGAACTTACCAACAGGTCGTGGTCAATACATATTGTATCACGGCAATTTGCAATTATCTGAAAATGAGCAAGCTGTGCGCTATTTGTGCCGTTATGTTTTTTCAAAATTAAATTTTCCTTGTGTTGTAGCAGGCTTAAATCCTAAGCCGTCGCTGCAAAAATTTATTCAAAAATATCCCAATGTCAAACTTGTTGCATCGCCAACAAAACAAGCGATGGACAAATTAATTCGAGAGGCGCAAATAAACATTTTGATAACACATCAAAATACGGGATTAAAATTAAAATTACTTCATGCATTATTTGCCGGTCGGTTTGTAATTGCCAATTCTGATATGCTGACCGGTAGCGGGCTGGAAACCTTGTGCCATAAAGCAGATTCAGCTGAGGCTCAAATAGCTTGTTGTAAAGAGTTGTTCAACAAAACTTTCGACGAAAACGATTTACGTCAAGCGGTTTTAGTGCCAAACTACATCAATAGTGAGCAAGCACAGCGACTTATTTGTCTGTTTTAACTGACATTTTGTCTGTAATTGGTCATTGGTACGAAAAATGATAGATTATAGGCGGTCGCAAAAAATTGACCATATTATTTTATCAAATTATTAACAACCAATAAATTTTTTGCAATTATGAACATTAAACCATTGGCAGACCGAGTGCTAATAGAGCCTGCGGCTGCGGAAGAAAAGACAATCGGCGGTATCATTATTCCTGATTCTGCCAAAGAAAAACCCTTGAAAGGCAAAGTTATCGCCGTGGGCAACGGCACTAAAGATGAAGCGATGGTGCTCAAAGCCGGCGACAAAGTGTTGTACGGTAAATATGCCGGCACCGAATTGGAACTTGATGGTGAAAAATACCTGATTATGCGTCAAAGCGACGTTTTAGCAATTATCTAAAAAAGTAAACACAAAGTTAAATTGTAAATTTTAAAGAATATGTCAAAAGAAATTTTATTTAATATCGAAGCCCGCGACCAGTTGAAAAAAGGCGTGGACGAATTGGCAAATGCCGTAAAAATAACGCTTGGACCTAAAGGTCGCAACGTTGTAATAGAGAAAAAATTTGGCTCACCGCACATTACAAAAGATGGTGTAACGGTGGCAAAGGAAATTGAATTGGAAGATGCCAAGCAGAACCTTGGCGCACAGTTGGTGAAAGAAGTTGCTTCGAAAACAGGCGACCAAGCCGGTGACGGTACAACTACTGCTACCGTATTGGCACAATCCATCGTTAGCGTTGGTTTGAAAAATGTTACCGCCGGCGCTAATCCTATGGATTTGAAACGCGGTATTGATAA
>DUQS01000024.1 GCA_012837685.1 Bacteroidales bacterium | reverse complement strand
TTACTATATTATAAGCATAAGTAGAATCGTAACCTTGTTGCGGAGGGTATCTTTGCTTGTAGTAATCTGTTAAAAAATATATAAATCTTTCTTCATTTTGTATGTAATGATAAGAAAGCCACTGAGAATTATCAAAACTTTCATTAGGTTTATCTATCTCTTCTACGAATTCAAAAGAAACTTTGCGTGGATAATAATAATAATAATATAAAATACATAATCCGACAACAAACACAACCGTTGTAACAATATATAACATTTTCTTTTTCATTTGATTATTTATTTAGAAGTCAATACTACGCCCCTTTGCTCGGCATAGGCTCTGCCTGTATCGTAATAATTAACAAGTCTCCTGACTTGTCGTAAAATCCATAGTCATTTTATAATTTTATACTTATCTTGCGCAAATTTCATAACTGAATAAACTTGTGCCAAATAGAGAGCCGTTCCGCCATCCTTAAATAAATATATATTTCAAAATAAACAGCACAGCCAATATATACATACCGATAGTGATTTTTTTGAAATTGCCACTAATGAAGTTAATGAACACATAGCTGAGTACTCCTAAAGAAATTCCTTCTGCAATGCTGTATGCGAACGGCATGGCAATGATACAAATAAAGGCAGGAATAACTTCAGATAAATCGGAAAAATCAATTTGTTTAATCGGCTCCAACATATACAAACCCACCAAAATCAGTGCGGGAGCAGTAGCAGCAGCGGGAATAGCAAGAAATACAGGTGAAAAGAATAACGCAACTGCAAAACAAATGGCAGTTACAAAAGCTGTCATGCCTGTTTTACCCCCTGCCGTAACACCGGCAGCACTTTCTACATAAGTGGTTACCGTACTTGTTCCCAACATAGCTCCTACGGTAGTACCAACAGCATCAGCCATAAAAGCTTGTTTAATTCTGGGAACATTACCGTCTTTATCCAAAATTTTGGCTTTGGTAGAAACGCCTACTAAAGTTCCCAAAGTATCAAAGATATCCATAAATAGGAAAGTAAATACGACAATCAACATATCGAACGTGAAAATATGGTCAAATTCAAATTTGAAGAAAATCGGTTCGATGCTTGGAGGCAAATTAACGAAACCATTTATTTGGGTTAAACCCATTGGAATACCGATTAAGGTGGTTAAGATAATACCTATTAAGAGATCGCCTTTTACTTTTTTCACTACCAATACCGATGTGATTATCAAGCCTATCATACCCAACAAAGCCGAACCTGAAGTAATATCCCCCAAACCGATAAAAGTAGTTTCATCTTTTATAACAATACCGGCATTTTGCAAACCAATAAATGCCACAAACAAACCTATACCGGCACTAATGGCTAATCGCATTGACTTGGGAATGATATTAACCATAGCTTCACGCACGTTAAACAGAGTGAGTAAGATAAAAATTACACCTTCTATCAATACTGCCGTCAATGCAAATTGCCAACTATATCCCATGCCTAATACAACGGTAAAAGCAAAGAAAGCATTTAAGCCCATACCGGGAGCCAATGCAAAAGGTAGTTTAGCCCAAAACGCCATAAGTAATGTAGCGATGATAGAAGCAAGTGCAGTAGTAGTGAACAAAGCTTCCTTGTCCATGCCGGTAACAGACAAAATATTAGGATTGACGGCAAGAATATAAGCCATAGTCAGGAATGTGGTAATTCCCGCAATTATCTCTGTGCGTGGATTTGTTCCGTTTTGTTTCAGTTTAAAATAATTTTCAAACATAAAGAATTGATTTTTAAGTTCTTATTTAAGGTAATTTTATTGTTTCCGGGTTGCCTACTCCTTTAAATCTTTCTTTCATATAAACATCAATAAATAAATTGGGCTGAGGACGCTTCGTAAAAAGTAGAGCTTCGCTGTTAAATTCTATTTCGCGTGCATCTTTGTAAAGCCCCGGCACATTATCTTCATCGTGAAGTTGATACCCGAAAGCAAGGGTTTGTCTTTCTTCTAAAATCCATTGAAACATCAAACTTGGTTCGTAGATAGAAAAACTGACAAAGTCCACATTCTCTATTCCATCTTCCGAATTATACCACTCTTTTTTATTCAAAATATTTTTTATTTTGATTTTTTTGTAATTATTGTACCTGCCTCCGATTAGTTCCATCGGTATATTCACGTTGCACATCCATTTATCCGGATTTTCAGGAACAAGATTTATTTGGCTCAACAGAGCTAAAGCAAATGCAGAGCATCCACTCCCCTCGTTCTTGAAATTGGGATTGAAAGCACCGCCATAAAAATCACAAGAAGCCATTCCATCCTCTTTTATCGCCATATAACGGTCGATAAAAACTAAAATCCTCTCCATAGCTTTTTTAGTAATACGGTACTTGATAAATGCCAGTTTTTTTCTTTTAGAGTACGCTTTAAGCTTTTTACGAAGAATTTCATCCGATTCTATGCTGCCCCGAAAAGAAGCTCCCAATATAGCCATCCCTATTTTCTCTTTGAAAACCATTTTGTGTTTTTCTTTCGTAGAGTTAGAAGAAGTTTGTCCGATATAGAGTTCTCCGCCTTCTAAGAGGTTGCTCTTTAATTTTACGGCAATGTGTCCCAAAAGATAATGGTTCCTTACAGCAATCGTTGCCATATAACAGTTAAGCATTGATAAATAGAGTGTCGAAGGACTCTCCCAATTCAGCGGTTTAAGGGTTGGCATGACATAAATTGTAATTTCGTGTACTTCGTCCACATCGCTTTGTGCAAAAGCAATAGTCGGAATAAGTAACAACAATAAAACAAAATATGTTTTGATTGACTTTAAAAAATTCATTATCTGAAAATGTTTATATCGATTAGTTTACGGCTTGTTTTTAGTCTGTAAAATAAGAGGTAAAAACATCAATCCAATTGATAATGGCGAAGATAACTAAATAAATAACTTGTGCTTTTATCTGTTCAGTTTCATAACTGAATAAATTTGCGCCAATTTTATGTTTTTACTTAAATTGCTTAAGACGTTTCATTATAAAAAAGATTAACCAATCGGGCAAATGACTGATAATGGGTACAATAATATAATTCCACGCTCCCGGCAAATAGGTTTTCTTGTTGCTGTGAAACAGTTTTTTCAATGCTTTTTTTACTAAAACTTCGGGTTGCATCGAAATGCGGAAAGTCAACAGCAGTTTTCTAAATTTATCGGATAAATCGAACAGTGGTGTGTTAATGGCTCCCGGCGTAATGGCAATAACATGAACACCATACGGTTTAAATTCGTACCACAATGATTTGGAAAAATTGAGCACGTAGCCCTTGCTGGCATTGTAACACTGTATTCCCGGCATAGTCATCCACGCCGACATTGACGACATATTCAGCACATAACCGCAACGGCGTGCGCACATATCGACACCAAAAAATTGGCAGAGTTTTGTTAAGGTTACTACGTGCAACATCAGCAGCGTTTCTATTTTTTTCGATGGCGTTTTACACAAAGGATAAAAAACGAGTATTCCCGCATTGTTCACAAGAACATCTACTTCCATATCGTTCTTGTTGGCAAAATCGTAAATTTCTTCGGCTGCTGTCAATGCCGACAAATCCTTATAATAAGGAATTGCTTTTACGCCATAAGTGTGCGACAAATTTTCGGCAACCTGCTCCAATTCTTCCTTTTGGTTCGACACCAACAATAAATTGTAGTGATAATCGCGCGCCAACTGCGTAGCATAGTGTAACCCTATTCCCGACGAAGCCCCCGTTACCAATGCAAACATAACCGAATTTATTTTTGAAATTTTCCTACTAATTTAATTGCCAAAAACACCAACCAATCGGGCATGTGTTTGAGCAACGGCGTACACAAATGGTTGATAACACCCGGCATATCCGATTTTTTCTTTTTGAACATCTTTTTCAAGGCACGCCTTACCAATTTTTCGGGAGGAATGCTCACATGGACAGCTACGGCAAATTTGCGCCATTTATCACTCAGCCCGAACAAGCCCGTATCAACAGCTCCCGGAGTCATTACCGTAACACCGACACCTTTCGGTTTAAATTCGTACCACAACGATTTGCTGAAATTGTAGATAAACGCTTTTGTGGCGTTGTAAGTCTGTATGCCCGGCATTGCCATCCACGCCGACATTGACGACATATTCAAAATGTAGCCACTACCGCGACGGCACATATCTTCTCCGAACAGACGGCACAGTTTTGCTACCGTTACCATGTGTAAATTGAGCATTAGTTCGATGCGGTGCATGCTTGTTTCCACATACGGATTAAAGAAAAACACGCCGGCATTATTTATCAAAATGTCTATTTCGAGCTGATTGTCAATGCAAAACTGGTATAATTCTTCAGCGGCATCTTGTTTGCTGAGGTCGGCGTATCGGGCAATGGTTTTTACATTATATTCCTTAGCCAATTTTTCGGCTACTGCATTCAACTCCTCTTCTTGATTGCTTACCAGCAGCAAGTCCGTATGATAATCTTTAGCCAACTGCGTTGCATAGTGCAATCCTATTCCCGACGAAGCACCGGTAACTAATGCTAACCTGTTGATTTTGTTTGAATTTGTCATTATTTATCATTTATTCTCCAACGCCCGTATTTATTATTTCTGCGCAGATGGCATCGTTTTTTTATTTTTTGCTTCTGCTTTTTGTATCTCTTTTTGTATCTTTTTGGGCAGGAAATCAACGCATTCGTGACATTTCATATCAATCGTGTACATACGAGCTACACAGTAGTTAGAGCGACCGCATTTCGACCGATGGGTTTCGTCTTCTTTCATTTTGTTTACGAAATCGGTATCTTGAATGAGCACATGTGCCATTTGCATCAACTCAAAGCCTTCAGCAAGCACTGTTTCACAATTAGCACGACTTTGTATGCCACCCACATAGATAAAGTTCGCTTCGGGAATCTCTTTTTTAAACCGTTTAGCCCACTCCATAAAGTAAAGTTCTTTGTAAGGCGTTGGCGGAATAACAATGCGACCAAACAATCTTACACCAAGTTTCAACCACCAGAATTTTTTCATATCCATGTAGTAAGCCAACGTTTTGTAAGGCATAGCGCCACCGAGAATTAGCATGGGCGTTGCGCTTACTGTACCAGCCGACAGAACAATACCGTGAACACCGTGTTGTTGAATATTGCGAGCTATTTCAAGACCTTCTTCCATCGAAACACCAAAACGATAACCGTCTGTCATATTGGTTTTTACCACAACTGCCATATCGTCTTTGGCATGCAGCATCACTTCTTCTAAAACTTCGTTCATGAAACGCATACGGTTTTCAAGCGAACCGCCATATTCATCGCGGCGCCGATTAATCATCGGATTTAGAAATTGCGATATAAGATAAGCGTGTCCGGCGTGAACTTCCACACAATCGAATCCGCAATCGCGGCAAAAATCGACAGCTTCGCCGAAACGTTTTACCAACGTCTTGATTTCTTCTTTTTTCAAACCACGGTAAAAAGTTGGCGAATAAAGGTTAAAGCCGTTACTTGGACCTACAGGCATACATTTGCAGGTAGCACGATGCGTCATATTGCCACAATGACCAAGTTGCATGCTCACTTTCGCACCTTCGGCATGCACGGCATCGGTAAGTTCTTTCAAAGCCGGTTTTATCTCATCGTAAACATATAGTTGTCCATCGAACGAAACGCCCGACCGGTCAACAGCACAATAAGCAACTGTTGTCATACCCACGCCACCACGCGCTACGCTAACGTGATAATTTTTAAGGTCTTCGGAAGGCTTATTGCCATAAGCCATATTTTCAAAAGCGGCCGACCGTATAGTACGGTTTCTCAACTCAATAGGACCGAGTTTGAATGGAGTGAAAAGTTTAGAACTCATGAATTTTTATTTTTGTAACACGCAAACGCCTTATATTCAAATCGATATAAAATTCAACATCTTGCAATTATATTTTAATAGATAAATGGAAAAATGCGTTTGAGTTTTCGTTCGTTAAATTCGTCACCAAATTCTTTTTTATATTTATGGTAAATGGAATTGGCACGTGGCACAAGGTTAGCACATGTCCATAAAACAAATATCAAACCCGGCAAGCTCCACGTAAGAATTGCAAAACCTGTCCATTCTACAATTTCACCAAAATAGTTGGCAGACGTTACATAACGGTACATGTTTTTTTTCGGCAAATAGTGCTTTGTGTCACCCGGTGCACGCAAATTGCGTATAACGTGGTCACTGTTAAGGTTAATACCCATACCAATGAAGAAAATTATCGTGCCAATGATAAATTGTGGTGTAGTAAGCCATTCGGTGGTGTACATATCTTCGGGAGCAAGAAAAAATATCCACTCGCCCTGAATATAGCCGTTGATAGTGTTAAACAAAATGCCCATAGCCATAATGGAAAGCGGCATTTTGCTTTTGCCTTTCAGCAAAAATGGAAAAATGAATGCACGTTGAAAATAGTGCAATTCAAATAACAGGAAAAAAATTAACGGCACAGTATCCCATTGACGCGGCGACTGCGACCAAATATAGAGCAGCACAAAAAACACGGGACATTCCATTAAAATCCACGCTAACTTGTTGTTGATGGCTACTCCCCACTTTGGTGAAATCATTTTGCCATAACCGGCTTCGACATAATGTAAAGCGATAAAAACAAAAAGAGCAATAATTGCCATTATTATAAGTAGCCCATTGAATTGTTGAAGATTTAATATTAATCCTTGCATTGATTTTAATTTTTGAAATATTATAAATAATTGTTTATCATTATTTTAAAGCCTGATATGTAACATTGTGCATCAATGTTTTCGGGTTCAATCCGCTGAAATTCGGCTGCAAATTGACATACATCAGCACAATCAAGTTTTCTTTCGGGTCGATGATATAATCGGTGCCAAACATGCCGCCCCAACGCATCGAACCTTCGGAAACAATGTTTTTGTAAGCGTATTGAGGACGGAACACGTCCCAAGCCAAACCGAAACCGATATCGCCACGCAAATCTTTCACATTATTCTGTTTCATCAATTCAATGGTTTTGCGACCAAGAATGCGATGACCGTTAAATTCGCCTTCGTTCAAAATCATTTGGCAAAATTTGGCATAATCTTCTATTGTACCACTCAATCCTGCGCCTGTGCTGAAAAACGTCTTTGCACCGGCTATCGGATAAGTTTGATGAATAGGATGCTCGCTGCGCTGCAAAGCACCACCTTGCGGATAAGTGTACAACGTTACCAATCTATCGGCTTTATCTTCAGGCAAATAGAAATAAGTATCGTTCATTCCCAGAGGATCGAAAATTCGTTCTTTCAAAAAGAGGTCAATCGACTGTTCCGAAAGAATTTCGGACAAACGTCCAAGCACTTCGATATTCATACTGTAAGTAAACTTTTCACCCGGGTCGTGCGCCAAAGGCAATTTTGCCAATCTATCAACCACTTCGCCAAGCACATAAGGCTCAAGCGTATTCAATGGCGGAACGTTCGCTTTTTTCATAATAGCCCAATGATTGCCTTCGTAAGATATTCCTGATGTATGTGTCATCAAATCGCGGATAGTAATATCTCGCTTAGCCGGACGCACTGTGTAAGTAGTATCTTTTGCATTGTAAGCAACCAAAACTTGCGGATTTTCAAATGCGGGAATGTACTTTTTTATCGGTTCGTCCAATTGAAAAAGTCCTTCCTCAAACAAAGTCATCAAACCAACTACAGCAATAGCCTTCGTTTGCGAAGCCATTCTGAAAATATCATCTTTTTGGCACGGAATATTCTTTTCGATATCGCGGTAACCGAATGCTTTATAGTGTACAATTTCACCGTTTTGTGCAACAAAAGTAACGGCATGTGGCATCAATCCGTCATCTACGGCACGCTGAAAAGCACTGTCTATTCGGCTCAAACGCTCTTTGTAAAACCCTGACGGCGTTTCCGGCGTTGTAAAACATTGAGGTTTTTCGCTCTCTTGTCGGCAACAACCCACCAAAGCCATTACCAAAGCAAATGTGAATGCAATCTGTTTCATAATTAAAAAAGTTTTATTTTGATTATTGTTGTTTGCAAATTAAATTTCTGTCGCCGGCACCATTATCAACACGCCCCACGGGAATCCAAAACTTGTTTTCGGTTACCCAATCAAGCGGGAAAGCCGCTTTACTACGGCTGTATGGATAGTTCCAATCATCGGCAACTATTTTGTATTCGGCATGCGGTGCGTTTACAAGTACGTTGTTGTCTTGTGTGTGTTTGCCTTCGGCAATTTCGTCTATTTCGTTACGAATGGCAATCAATGCTTCTGCGAAACGGTCTAATTCCGCCAAACTTTCGCTTTCGGTCGGCTCTATCATTAATGTACCATGCACAGGAAAAGAGAGTGTCGGCGCATGAAAACCGTAGTCCATCAAGCGTTTAGCAATATCGGTTTCGGTAATTCCACACATTGATTTGAATTGACGGCAATCTAAAATCAGTTCATGCCCTACTCTTCCCGTTGCTCCCGTATAGACAATGCCGTAATATTTTTCCAACTTTTTCGCTAAATAATTGGCACTCAATATGGCTGTTTTTGTAGCTAAAGTCAAGCCTTCGGCACCCATCATACGAATATATCCGTAAGCTATCGGCAATAGCGAAACATTGCCCCAAGGTGCCGCACTAACAGCGGAAAAACGATTGTCATCGGAAGTAAACAGATGCTGTGGCATATAATCGCCCAACATGGCTGTTGTTCCAATGGCTCCAACACCGGGGCCGCCGCCGCCATGGGGACTGGCAAATGTTTTATGAAGATTGAGATGACAAGTGTCTGCGCCAATTTGCTTGGGCGATGTTAAACCCACTTGACCATTCATATTGGCACCGTCCATAAAGACTAAACCGCCATACTGATGAACAATATCACAAATTTCGCGAATTTCGGGTTCAAAAATGCCATGCGTCGAGGGATAAGTAATCATCAAACCTGCCAATTCCGATTGCAGTTGTTCGGCTTTTTGTCGCAAATCGTCCACATCGACATTGCCTTTTTCGTCGCACGCCACCGTTACAACCGTAAATCCGGCTTGTGCGGCACTTGCAGGGTTCGTTCCGTGAGCCGAAACGGGAATAAGCATTTTTCGGCGCTGTTCTTGATTTGTTGAATAGAAATAGTTCCGTATCGTTACAAGACTTGCATATTCGCCGGCTGCGCCCGAAGTCGGCTGCAAACTAACGGCTTCAAAACCTGTTATTTCAGCCAAATAAGCCGACATATTTTTAATAAGTTCTTGATAACCTTTTGCTTGTTCTTGAGGTGCGAACGGATGCAGATTTAAAAATTCAAACCAAACGGTGGGAAGCATTTCTGCGGCAGCGTTCAATTTCATAGTGCACGAACCAAGCGGAATCATCGAATGCGTGAGCGAAATATCTTTCCTTTCCAAACGTTTGATGTAACGCATCATTTCTGTTTCCGAACGGTATTTTTTGAACACATCGTGCGTCAAATAAGCCGATTTTCGCAATAGAGATTCACTAATTTGCGGCTCTTCTACCTGCAATGTTTTTAAATCGACCGATTTAGAAGCTAATTTTGCAAACAAATGAATAAGCTTGGTCAATGCCGTTACAGAAGTCGTTTCGTCGAGACTGATACCTATGGTTTTTTCATCAATATAGCGGATATTGATGCGATTTTCTTCCAAAACACGTTGCACTTCACACGCATTCATTTCATTCGGTAATACTATCCGCAACGTATCAAAAAAGACCTCATTCAGTTGTCGATAACCCAATTTAGAAAGCAATTTCGACAAATAGACCGTTTTCAGGTGAATATCCATGGCGATATCCAAAAGTCCTTCCGCTCCATGATAAATTGCATAAAACGCCGCCATAATAGCCGGTAACGCTTGTGCCGTGCAAATATTCGATGTGGCTTTTTCGCGTTTAATGTGTTGTTCGCGCATCTGCAAAGCCAAACGATAAGCCGGTTTTCCATCCATGTCGTGCGAAAGTCCGACGATACGCCCGGGAATGTCGCGCTTAAACTCCTCGCGTGTTGCCAGATAAGCTGCCGCCGGTCCGCCGTAGCCAATTGGCAATCCGAACCGTTGCGTAGAACCAACCGCTATATCAGCATCCCATTCTCCCGGGGGCGTGAGTAACACCAAACTCATCAAATCGGCAATAACGGTTAATTTGGCATCATTATCGTGGCATTTTGAACAAAACTCTCTATAATCCCGTATATTTCCATTCGCATCGGGATACTGTACGACAGCACCAAAAATGGGCGTATCGAATTGGAATGAAGCGACATCGGTAATCAACAGTTCTATATCTTGCGACAAAGCCCTCGTTTTCAGCACCGAAAGCGTTTGCGGAAACAGATTTTCATCGACTAAAAGCGTAGCAACTCCTTCTTTCTGCAAATTTTTGCTCCGCAAGCGAAACATCATTGTCATCGCTTCAGCGGCTGCTGTCGCCTCGTCAAGCAGCGAACAGTTCGACAACGGCATGGCGGTCAAATCGCACACCATCGTTTGGAAATTGAACAACGCTTCCAATCGACCTTGCGAAATTTCAGCCTGATAAGGCGTATAAGAAGTGTACCACACCGGATTTTCAAACACGTTGCGCAAAATAACGGCAGGCGTTTCCGTGCCGTAGTAGCCAAGTCCTATGTAGTTGTCGAATAATTCGTTTTGACGCGCCAAACTGTGTATGTGACGCAAAAACTCACCTTCGCCCATTGCCGATGGCAAACGAAGTGGTTCTGAAAGCCTTATGTTATTAGGAATAGTTTGTTCTATAAGTTCGTCCATTGACCGAACACCAACCATTTCTAACATTTTTGCCGCATCCTCTGATGTAATGCCTATGTGACGGGAATAAAATTGTTTCATTAAAACGTTAAATATAAAATAATCTACAAAGATAATACACAATTTTGGAACTGAAAAGATAAATCCTTTGCTTTTTATCAACAACTACACTCAAACAAGCCTCTGAAAGGGATTTAGCAAGTTTAAAACAGACTGTTCAAAACAATTTAATAGGTCGATAAAAAACCTGTTTTTTGTCGGAAATTATCCGTTTTTTTTGTATATTTGCAAAAGGATAACAAAATTCAAACTACAATGAAACGATTAGTTGTGTTTACAGGTGCCGGAATTTCGGCTGACAGTGGCATTGCCACGTTTAGAGATAGCAACGGATTGTGGGCTAACTATCGCATTGAAGATGTGTGCACGCCCGAAGCATTGGTTCGCAACCGCAAATTGGTGATTGATTTTTATAACGAACGCCGCAAAGAAGTTTTGTCGAAAAAGCCCAATGCAGGTCATTTAGCTCTAAAAGAGTTAGAAAATCATTTCGATGTGCGGGTTATTACACAAAATATTGACGACTTGCACGAACGCGCCGGTTCGTCTCATGTGCTACATCTACACGGCGAAATCACCAAATTGCGCAGCAGCAACGACGATTTAGCAACAGTGCCACTTGAAGGTTGGGAACAGCCTTTGGATATGCGCCATCCCGACGGGTCGTTGCTACGCCCGTATGTCGTATTTTTTGGCGAAGCTGTGCCCTATTTTGAAAAAGCTATTGAAATTGCGCAAACAGCCGATATTTTCGTGGTTGTCGGCACTTCGTTGGCAGTCTATCCGGCAGCATCGCTCATTTATAACATCCGTCCGAATGTACCGATTTATTTGGTTGACCCGGGACAACCCGCACTTGCGAACGTTGGAAACAAGGTTACTCATATCAAGGAAAAGTCGGCAACAGGACTGCCAAAGTTGGTTAACATCTTAATAAACAACCAATAACGACATTTGATATTTGCTCCGACTTTTTTTGGAAATTACAAAAAAAAGAGATATCTTTGCAAACCGTTTAAAACAACACTTCGGGGCGTAGCGCAGTTGGTAGCGTACCTGGTTTGGGACCAGGCGGTCGCAGGTTCGAGTCCTGTCACCCCGACACTAAACATCCGCATAATTTGTGGGTGTTTTTTTGTTTTATACAGCTTTAAAATAAAAAGTGACTAAATAGTAAAAACTATCCAGCCACTTCATTTTGCGGAAGCTGAGGGATTCGAACCCTCGGTACGGTTACCCGTACGTCAGTTTAGCAAACTGATGGTTTCAGCCACTCACCCAAACTTCCTTCCTGCTAAAAAAGCGTTGCAAAGATACATCAAATTTCTTATAATTAAAAATAAAAAAATATTTATTTCAAAAAACTTATGTGTATCTTTACAGCGTAGAAAAAACTTTGAATATGTCCAAAAAATCAAAATCAAAAAAACACTACAAAACACTATTAATAAGCGTATTAAGTTTAATTGTACTATTTTTCACCATTGTCGGCGTACGCTATTATACGTTTGTTGCTCCAAATTTTTCGGTAGAAAATGACAAAAAAGCCTATATTTATATCACGCCCGAAACTACTATTGACGATATTATTGCCCAATTAGAGAGCGGAGGTTGGATAAAAAACAGCACATCATTCAAAAATTGGTGTGAACGCAAAAATTACACCGTCAACCACACGGGCTACTATCAAATTACTGACGGAATGAGCAATAAAACCCTGATAACCAATTTAATTTGGGGTATGCAGGTTCCTGTTCGATTTACCATCAACAACATACGAACAAAAACAAAATTAGCATCGCGCATTAGCCAACAGTTGATGTTGGATTCGGCTCATGTAATGAAATTACTTACCGATGAAGAGTTTTTGAAAACTTATAATGTTGATACATTTACAGTTATAGGGCTTTTTATTCCAAATACTTATGAAATGTATTGGAACATTTCCGCCAAGAAGTTTTTCGATAAAATGGCGAAGGAATACCATCGTTTTTGGAACGAAGAACGGCTCAGTAAAGCTAAAAACATTGGATTAACGCCTATGGAAGTTTCCACGTTAGCTTCAATTATTGAAGAAGAGACCAATATCAAAAAAGACAAACCTATTATTGCAGGGCTGTATATCAACCGATTACGCAAAGGAATTCCATTGCAAGCCTGCCCTACCGCAAAATTTGCTTCGGGTGATTTTTCGCTCACACGCATTTTGAAAGAACACACGCTGATTGATTCGCCCTACAACACTTACAAATACAAAGGTTTGCCTCCGGGACCTATACGTATGCCCATGATTGAGAGCATTGATGCCGTACTCAACTATCAGAAAAGCAATTATTTATATATGTGCGCTAAAGAGACTTTGAATGGTGAACACAATTTTGCATCGACTCTGGTAGAACATCAACGCAACTCGCAGCGTTACCACAAAGCTTTGAGAGAAGCGCAACGCAAAAAACAGAAATAATAATTTACTGACAATCAGTATTCTATAAAATTTATATACAAACAATAAAAAAAATAACAATGAAAGTATTAGTTGCTACAGAAAAACCCTTTGCAAAAGCCGCTGTTGAAGGCATTCGCAAAATTGTCGAAAAAGAAAATTATGAATTGGCACTGCTCGAAAAAGAGAGCGATGTTCAAAAACTGTATGAAGCGGTAACCGATGTTGACGCATTGATTGTGCGCTCCGACAAAGTTACAAAAGAGGTTATTGACCATGCAAAAAAGTTGAAAATTGTTGTTCGCGCAGGCGCAGGATTTGATAATCTTGACCTTGATGCTTGTACAGCGCGCGGCATTGTAGCTATGAACACCCCCGGACAAAATTCTAATGCAGTAGCCGAATTGGCTCTCGGAATGATGGTTTATATGGCACGCAACCAATTTGTTCCATCTACCGGCAGCGAACTGAAAGGAAAAACGCTCGGCATACAAGCCTACGGCAACATTGGTCGGTTGGTAGCGCAATTGGCAAAAGGATTCGGAATGCAAGTGTTAGCTTTCGACCCGTTTGTTCCGGCAGAAAACATGAAAGCGGAAGGCGTTACACCTGTTGCCAGCTTGGAAGAATTGTACAGCACATCAAACTACGTATCGCTGCATATTCCAGCTAACGAGCAAACTAAAAAATCGATTAACTACAAATTGTTGAGCCTTATGCCCAAAGGCGCTTGTTTGGTTAATACGGCACGCAAAGAAGTGATTGACGAAGACGATTTGGCAAAAATATTGGAAGAACGTCAGGATTTCAAATATATAACCGACATTGCTCCCGCTTCATTGGCTGTTTTACAAGAAAAATTCGGCAACCGCATATTTGCAACACCTAAAAAAATGGGAGCCGAAACCGCCGAAGCCAATATGAATGCAGGTTTAGCCGCTGCCACACAAATAGTTGATTATTTTAAAAACGGCAACGAACGTTTTCGCGTCAATAAATAAATTGACACGGTCTTTCGTCTAATGATAGAAAAATATAAAGCATACCTTTTACTCGAAAAGTCCTTGTCGCCCAACACCATCGAGGCTTATTTGAAGGACGTTAATATGCTTTTGGTCTATTTGAACGAAGCGCACATTTCGCCAAAAGAGGCTACTATAGAGCATCTTAGAGATTTTATTATCGAGCTTGCGGATTTGGGGATACAACCCCGTTCGCAGGCTCGAATTATTTCCGGCATACGTTCGTTTTATAGATTTCTTCTCATTGACAATCAAATAGATAACGACCCTACAGAACTTTTAGAATCGCCCAAATTGCCTGCACAGATTCCCGAAGTTTTGTCAGTAAAAGAAATTGACGCCATCATTAACGCCATTGATTTATCGCATCCGCAAGGACAACGCAACGCTGCCATCATTGAAACACTTTACGGTTCGGGGTTGCGCGTATCGGAGTTGGTCAACTTGAAGCTGTCGAACATCTACTTTAAAGAAAAATATATGAAAGTGGAAGGCAAAGGCAGCAAAGAGCGATTGGTGCCACTATCCGAAGCCGCACTGCGGGCTATTGAACTGTGGCGGCGCGACCGCAACCTGCTGGATGTGAAAAAAGAGGCAGAAGATTTTCTATTTGTCAACCGATACGGTCGTCAATTGACACGAGTGATGATTTTTACCATTGTGAAGCAACTTGCCAAAGCCGCCAATATACAAAAAGAGATTAGTCCACACACTTTCCGCCACTCATTTGCCACTCATCTATTGGAAGGCGGAGCTAACTTGCGTGCCATACAGCAACTTTTGGGGCATGAAAGCATACTAACAACCGAAGTCTACACGCATATCAACATGAAATTCCTAAGACAGGAAATCATGCAGAAACATCCGCGAAACAAACTTCGAAAAGATTAATTTTTGGAAAAACGGTTTTAGAGAACAATGCCTAAAGCCGTACTCACCACGCCACCGATACCTAAAGCTATTAGCAACGAGCCGGTAATTTTGTTCAAAATCCACAATCCGCGCACATTAAATTGCGTTCGGAATTTGCTGACTACCAGCGTAATAAGCAACCACCACATGAATGCGCCCAGCAGTATAGAGCCTAAGCCGACAATGTCTTCATAGATAGTTTGCTCCGGTGAGAAAAATTGAAACTGAGCAAACAAACCTATCAACAAAAAAATTATCAACGGATTACTGAAACAGAGTAAAAACGCCGATATGTAATTGCTAAAATAGTCGTCTTTTGAGTTGTTAGTTGCCGAGAGAGCTAACTGTTTGGAAGGATTACTTCGGAATACATGAACACCAAAACCGCAAATAATGATGCTGCCCACAATCTGTATAAGTGCTTGATGGTCTTGTATAAAATTAATTATGAAGTTCATACCAAATCCCACCAATACGGCATAGATTAAATCGGAAGTGGTTGCGCCAAGCCCCGTAACGATGCCATAAGCACGCCCACGATTCAATGTCCGTTGGATACACAAAATGCCCAAAGGTCCTATGGGAACCGAGATGAATAATCCGATAATAATGCCTGTTAAAAATATTTGCAGCATAATTTCACGCTTTTACGACACGTTATTTTGCACAAACGCCACAATTTCATCTTCATCGTTCGGATGAAACCAATTTATTTCTTCATCGCGCTGAAACCAAGTGAGTTGCTTTTTGGCATAACGCCTTGTGTTTTGCTGTATCATACTAATAGCGAACTCCCTACTCCACGTGCCGTCGAAATACTTAAACAACTCTTTGTAGCCAACGGTATTTAACGCATTCAAATTACGTTTCGGATACAAATTCCGTGCCTCTTCTTCCAGTCCGTCGCTCATCATTTCTACCACGCGCCGATTAATACGGTCGTACAACTCCTTGCGCGGACGCGTCAAACCTATTTTCAAAATGGCAAAAGGTCGCTGTTTTTTTTGATTGGTACGCAATTCGGTAAATGTTTTTCCGGTCATCATGCAAACTTCTATCGCATGCAAAATTCGTTTTGCGTTACTTAAATCCATCTGCTTGTAATGTTCAGGATCCAACAGATACAAACGCCGCCGAATTGCTTCGATGCCATTTTCGGCATAATAGCGCAACAACTCCTCGCGCAATTCGGTATCTATAGTCGGCAAATCGTCGATACCCTTAAAAATAGCATCGGCATATAACATAGAGCCGCCGACAAGAAGTAACGCTTTGTGCGATTCAAATTCACGTTCGAGCACCGCCATTGCGTCCAATTCATATTTTCCCGCACTGTAACGCTCCTCTATTGATTTACACCCGATAAAATAGTGTTTTACGGCACGCAACTGGTCATCCGAAGGCGCAGCAACGCCTATTTTTAACTCTTTGAATATTTGCCGTGAATCACAAGAAACTATCGGGCAAGCATACTCTTTCGCCAAACGAAGACTTAAATCCGTTTTTCCCACACCTGTAGGACCTACTATGGCGATGAGCGTTGACATAACTACAGAGCGTTAAATTTCGTGTCCTAAATCATCGGAACTTACGTCTCCGAAGCTATCTGCATCCAATTCGTCTTCATTAAAATTTTCGTCGCCGTAAAAATCGGTATCAAAATCGGTTTTTCCAACAACTGTTGTTGCAAAATCATCAATATCAAGTTGTTGTGGAGGAGGATTACCTTTCTTATTCACGCACAACGGTTTGTCCATGCGTTCCGACGGGATGATTTCTTTCAATTCGATAAAGAAAGCTCGTTCCGTAATATTATCGAAAACGTACATTAAGCGTTGCCCTTCATCGGAAATAAATTCCTCAAGCAAAGTTGATTCCATCAAATAATTGTCGTACTCCGAACTTTCGTCCATCGCTAAAAGAGTAATCTCTTCTCGTTTGTCCCATTTGTTGGAACAGATGAAAAAAGAGGTTATTTGGTCTTTCGTATAGCCCACGGAATCTAAAATTACTTCGTGGAAGTCGAAAAACGTAGCCTCCGAATTAATTTTTATTTCCCGAAAAAAGTTATCCACTTCATCGGAAATTAGAATGAATTTATATACCATAATCCATAATTATTATTTGCGTTCAAATTTAACACTTTTTTTTGTGTTAACAATGATATATTAAAAAGCAGGAAAAACCTGCTTAAAAACAATGGTTTAACCTTAAAAAGAAGATTACAAATTAGATTTTTTTCTAAAATTACCGCTTTAACGGTACAATTTATTTACCCCAAATAGCTTTACTTATCTCGTTGTAACTATCAAAAACCTTATCGGCGCCTGCATTGAGCAAAATGTTGCGTGGCAATGAAGTGGTAAGCCCGAACACAATACATTCTGCCGATTTTCCGGCTTTTATTCCATTTACAGAATCTTCAATAATAAGCGTGGTCTCCTTGTCTCCTCCCGTACGTTTCAAGCCCAACAAATAGGGTTCGGGGTAAGGTTTGTGCCGAGTGGTATCTTCCTCACAAACAACCACATCAAAGTAATTTTGAAATGGGAAAAAATCACTAATCATTTTCAGCGTCTCTTTCGACGAAGAAGTTACAACAGCGTGCGGTATCTTTTTTCGGATAACACTATCGATAAAATCAAAAAAACCGTCTATGGGTTTTAGCTCTTTAACTATTTTGTCAAAAATTTTGTTTTTCTCATTCAGCAAATAGTCCAATTCATAGCTATCATCCAAATTATCAATAACATATTGATAAAGTAACGCATCGTTTTTACCCACAAAGTTCTGTAACAAATCGTCAGGATAGTTGATGCCGTGATTGGTCAATACTTCGCCCAAAGCTCTGAGATGTAAATTTTCTGTATTTACTACTACGCCATCAAAATCGAAAAGAATAGTTTTTATTGTCATTGTATCAGTTATAATCCCTCACCACCCCCTTGTTCCCTAAAAGGGAAAGATTTAGGTGCAGTAAATTGTTGAACTGTTGAATCGGTGAATTGTTTACCCCCTTAATCCCCCTAAAGGGGGAAAATGCGTAAGGTTTAGCCCCCAATTTCGGGGACAAACGGCTTCACGCCGTTCGTCCCGTTGTTCAAAGTTTGCAATTAATTTTATTTTCAACAACGCAACAAACCGCTTAGAGCGGTTGGTTGCAATTTGTAAATTTGTCAATTCTTTATTATTCTCATTGTGCCAATGTTCTCTCCTACTTCTACACGTACCATATAGATACCTGTAGGCAAGTGAGAAAGATTGATTTCGCGTACATTATTCAGAGCTTGAGCCACCACTGCACCGTGGATATTGTAAACACGTACGGCAGTAACCGCTCCTTCTGCTTGTATGTGCAAAATATCTTGTACCGGATTTGGATAAATTATAACAGTTTGATTACCAATATTTTTCACACCTGTACCTGTAGGTTTTATCTTCACTTCTTCTTTAACTACAGTGCCATCAGCATAGCAAACAGCATCATTATCTGGATTGAAAACCGCACCTGCAGGCTTTACAATAGCACAACCGATAAGCTCCATATCATCAAAGCCAGAGATTGAGCCGTAATTTGTTCCTGTAGCAGATACAGTAGCGTTATCGATGATAAGTTGTTTAGCAACAACACCATAAATACCGCAATCACTACCTATAGCCGTAAGTTTACAATATTTAATAGTTAATGTATCGACAGTATGAACAAATAAAGCTTCACAATCATTTAGTGCACTTACCATAAGTGTGCCGTTACCCTCGATGCTATTAGACGATGTTTCAATAATACCAATTCCCGGGACATTGGCTGTACTTGTTACTGTGTTGGCACCTATAACCTCTATTTTCAATCCATTAATCTTGATAGTAATACCACTACCATAACCGTCTGAACTTGAACTGCTGATAGTAGCACCATCAAGCGTAAGGGTGTTGGTTTCGGGGTTGTAGCTAACATTATTACCCGTTACCGTGCCACCTGCAAAGGTGCCGCGTAGGTCGTTTTTATTGGCAACGGTTACCTGTTCGCCACAAACCCAAAGGTCGTAGGCTGGTATTATCTTTACTTCGGTTTTAACAATAGTATCTGCTGCACAGATGGCGCGTTGGGAAGGGTTAAACTCTGCATCCGAAGGCTTTACAATAGCACAACCAATAAGCTCTATATCCTTAAAGCTATAGATTGAGCCAAAGATTGTTCCAGTAGCTGATACAGTGGCATTATCAATAATAAGCTTATCCCCACCATTACCGCCACTAATACCGCAAAGATAGCCTGTGGCGGCAATGGTGCAGTTTTTAATTACCAATGTATCACTTGACCGTATAGCTTCATAATTTGGTGCATTTATAGTAAGAGAACCACTACCCTCGATGTTATTAGATGATGTTCCATAAAATCTAATTCCCTCCTGATTTGTTGTAGTTGTTATCGTGTTGGTGCCTATAACATCTATTTTCAGTCCATCAATATGGGTTGCAATAGCACCATAATCGCCTGAACTGCTGATAGTAGCACCATCAAGCGTAAGGGTGTTGGTTTCGGGGTTGTAGCTAACATTATTACCCGTTACTGTGCCGTTTGCACCTTCATCTTTTACTATCGGAATAACAGTTATTTTCTTACTCATTCCCAATGAGTTATACACTCTTTCAAACGGATATGAACGGGTACGCTTGGGCGACACCCATTTTGATACGGCAAACAGACTGTTTTTGCTTTTCAATAAACACGTAGCAGGAACTTTATTTATGTCAAACTCTTTAATATCAACCTCTTTCAATTTTTCTAAAAACAAAGGGCTGTATTTTATGCCTGTTATTGTTCCTGTAATATTCATTATATTTTTACTTTTTTACAAATACAACGTTTGCTGAATGTTGGTTTTTAATATCCCTAACATCAGACAAAGTTAGAAGTACCTAAAAGAGAAACAATTGCAATAAACTGCAATATTAAGAATTTTTCAACCTTGCTTCCAACTCTTTCATGTCGTAGCGAATGGTTTTGTCCGTATCCAACAAATCGTTCACCACGCCACAAGCATGCAATACGGTCGCATGGTTGCGATTACCGATGATTTTACCAATGGAAGAGAGTGAATTTTTGGTATATTGTTTGGAAAGATACATAGCCATTTGGCGCGCTGTGGAAATTTCCCGTTTGCGCGATGATGACATCAGTTTTTCGGTCGGTATGGAATAATAGTCGCACACAATATCCCTGATTTGTTCTACGGACACTATCTTTGGAGCTGACGACACCACTTTTCCTATAACCGTTTCCGCCAGTTTCAAGTCGATATTGACATCGGTCAGCGTAGCGTGCGCCAACAACGAAATAAGCACGCCCTCCAAATTGCGAATATTGTCGGACACATTTTCGGCAATGTAATCTATCACATCTTCAGAAATATCAAGCCCGTCTTTGTATATTTTCTGTTTCAAAATGGCTTTCCGCAATTCAAAATCCGGTTTTTCTATTTCGGCAGTCAATCCCCATTTAAAGCGTGTCAAAAGGCGTTCTTCCATGCCCGAAAGCATACCGGGAGCTCTGTCTGACGTCAATATCAACTGTTTGCCCATTTGGTGCAAGTGATTGAATATGTGGAAAAACGTATTTTGAACACCTGCTGTGGCAAATTCATGTATATCGTCAATAATCAACACATCAATACTTTGATAAAAACTCAAAAAATCGTTTTGCGTATTGTTGCGAACCGAATCGGTATATTGAATTTTAAACAGATTGGCAGTAACGTAAAGCACACGTTTTTCGGGATTCAACTGTTTGGTCATCACACCAATAGCATTAACAAGGTGCGTTTTACCTACGCCTGAGAGACCATAAAGAAACAACGGATTAAAAATGGTTTTCCCCGGCTCGTTAGCAATACTGATACCTGCAGTGCGGGCAAGTTTATTGCTCTTGCCTTCTACAAACGTATTGAAATTGTAGCTTGTATTAAGTTGAGGGTCAACGTCTTGGCGGATGATTTTTTTAAACGGAGACGATTCTATTACGTTCAAAACCGATTGCGAGGGACGTTCGGTGTTTTCAACAATGGCAGCAGGAACATCGGTAGTTGTTTGAGAAGTTCTATCCATTACCACACGATACATCAAACGTGTACTCTCCCCTACTTCACGCGACAATGTAAGACGCAAAAGTTCCGCAAACTTCTCTTCGATATATTCGTAGAAGAACATGCTCGGCACTTCAACCACGAACTCATTATTTTCATATTTCAACGGAACAATCGGATCAAACCACGTTTTGTAAGCCTCCTCTGACACATTGTCTTTTATCACCTTCAAACAATTATTCCACAACACATTAACGTCTGCCATCATCAACAATAAAAATATTAAAGTATTTAACAATCATTTTATGGGGTTTTCCACCGATACAAAATTCGGCATAATTTTGGGATTAAAAAAATCCGATTTTTTCATTGAGAATGATTTTTTTTGTACCCCTTTCGTTTTCAATTAGTTACAATAACCAACTGAAAATCAATAGTTTATTTTATTAAAAAATCTAAACCCATTCATTTTTAACGAATTAACAATCGATGTGAATAATTTTACATTTTTTTGCACAAAAAAGCCGAACAACTTAATACAAAGTTAATTCGGCTTGATGCTTCTTAAAAATACGCTAATATTATTTCTTTTTTTATTTAGAACATTTCTAAATAAAATCTACTGATTAGGTTATTTTTTAGCCTCTTTTGTTGCCGATTTTTTATCCTTTTTTTCCTTTGCTCCAAACAGCGAAAAATGCACGTAGCGCTTAGGATTTTGCTTTAAATCAACCATTAACAGATTGGCACTGGATGCTGTTTCCGTCAAATTATTATACAAAGCTTTATCGTTCAAGAGCAATCCGAGAGTACCATCGTTTTTATTCAAATTATCAGAGAAAATTTGCAAATTGGCAATGGTTTTATCCAAATTGTTATACATGTCCAAAAGTGCCATTTGTTTTAGGTCATCACTCACTTTGCGCAAATCGCCGGTTACCTGATTAACATTATCTAATATGGTCGGCACTTGATTGTTCATCATCAACTTCAGTTTGGCAGAAGTTTGCCGCAAGTCAGCCATAGTGTATTCAAACGATTTTAAGCCGTTTTTCATCTCATTGGAACGCGTAAGCCCGTTAACGGACATAATGAGCGAGTCGGCGTGAGCAATGGTCTGTTCCAATTTAGGAACAAGACCTCCCAACGCTCCCATAAGTCCCAACTGCTTATCGGAAACAAGCGTATCGCCCGTAACGTGGAAAACGGAAGTATCGTCGCTATAGACCAATTCCAAAGCTTTTCCGCCCATAATGCTTTCATCGTACAAACGCGCTATGGTACCTTTAGGGAGCTTTAAATTGTCTTCCACCATAAGTTCCACCACAAAGGATTGTTCTTTCGTAAAGTCGTACTCTATTTCGCGCACCTGCCCCACTTTGTAGCCTTTCACATAAACAGAATTAGAAACGAGAAGTCCCTCTACGTTATCGAATACTGCATAATAATGGTTCGTAGGTGTAAAAATGTTGATGCCTTTCAGATAATTGATACCAAAATAGCCCACAGCAATGGCAGCAATAAATGCAAGACCAATTTTCACTTCTTGTGTAAATAGCTTTTTCATAATTATTTTTTACTTTGTTGTAATTTTCTGGCTTCCCCCACCGCAATCTTCTTTCCATTGACGAAAGCGACGATAAAAGCATCTTTAAAATCCTTATTCACTTTCTTTTTTAGGGCAACAATTTCATTATAATTGGAAGTTGCGCCATACGTATATTTTATAAGTCCGGTTTCTTCGTAAAAACTGCACTCTTTCCAACCTTTAAAAGCTGCATCGGTAGGCTTCAATTTCTTATTTGTCGAAAATATCTGGACTTTGTAAACAATTTCATCTGCTTGTTTAGCTGTCGGAGTTTCTTCTACGGCAGCAATAGTTATATCGATTGTAATTGGTTTAATAGCAGTCTGTTGCGTATAGGTGCGTTTGTCGTATTCATGTTTGTAGCGTTCGAATGCTGAAAAAATAGATTGAGCCATTTTTTGTTGTCCTTCGGCTGAAAGTAAAAAACGCTCTTCTTCCCTATTGGAAATAAATCCCAATTCGATAAGAACGCTCGGCATTTTTGTTTGGTGAAGCACCAAAAAAATCTCCTGACGCACACCACGGTCAATACGATTGTTTTTTGCAAACTCTTTTTGCACATAGTCGGCTATCAAAACGCTTTGGTCGAAAAAAGAGGCTTGCATAAATTCGAACATAATGTACGATTCGGGCGAAGCAGGGTCAAAACCTTGATATTTTTCCTTGTAACCTTCTTCCAGCAAAATAACCGAATTTTCCCGTTTCGCTACTTCAAAGTTGGCATCCGATTTTGCCAATCCCAACACATACGTTTCCGTGCCCATTGCCGACGATGAACGCGATGCATTTGTGTGAATACAAATGAAAAGGTCGCCATTTTCCTTGTTGGCAATTTTTGCGCGCTCGTACAAAGTAACATATTGGTCGGAAGTGCGCGTATAAACCACTCGCACATTGGGACAATTTTTGGTAATAAGGTCACCCAATGCCAGCGCTACTTTAAGGTTAATCTCTTTCTCGCATCCGTCTCTGCCTAAGGCTCCCGGGTCTTTTCCGCCATGACCGGCATCAATAACAACCGTATAGTTTTCGGGAGAAGCCATTATCGCTAACGGCAAGGCACAAAATAATAAGAAAATTATATAACGTTTCATTTTTATCGATTACTCTTTAATCTGCAAAATTAGCTATTTTTATCGGCTTTCCAATGAAAAATAAAATTTTTATACTAAAATTGCATAAAATTCCGTTCATTCATTAATTTTGTGGGTATTATTGACTAAATTTGCATAATTTTTGATGTACTGTTTTTTTGAATGAAAAAAATCATATTAGCTTGATTTTCAAAAGGTTGTTATTTTTGTTCAGCTTTTATGTTTTGTGTTTGCCGACTGCAAATGTGGTCGGTCAAACCGTTATTGACTCTATTTCACCCCAAACAACGGACTCTATTCCTGTTGAACCACTCGTTCAAACAACACCAAGTAATGCTATTGATGCTCCCGTCAATTATCATGCCAACGATTCTATTGTGTTTACCAAAGACGGCAGTTGTTTCTTGTACGGTGAGGGAAATATTGTCTATAAACAAGAACGCCCCATAGAATTGACAGCCGAACTTATCCACATGGTAATGGACAGCAGTACCGTGCATGCAGTCGGATTGAAAGACTCGCTGGGCAACGAATACGGAACGCCTGTGTTTAAAGACGGCGCAGATGAATACAAAGCCAAATCGATGAGCTACAATTTTAAATCTAAAAAAGGCTACATCAAAGGAGGCGTAACGCAACAAGGCGAAGGCTACATAGTGAGTGACCAGACCAAAAAGATGAGCGATGACCAACTATGTATGAAAGGCGGCAAATATACTACCTGCGACAACCACGAACATCCGCACTTCTACCTGCAACTCACCAAAGCCAAAGTACAGCCGGGTCATTACATTGCCGCAGGACCTGCCTATATGGTAATAGAAGATGTTCCACTTCCGTTGGCTATTCCATTCGGGTTTTTCCCGTTTACCAGTAAATATTCGTCGGGATTGATAATGCCATCGTACGGAGATGAGCGGGAACGCGGCTTTTTTCTAAAAGACGGAGGCTATTACTTTGCCATTAACGACTATTTTGATGTTGAACTGACCGGCGAAATTTTTACAAAAGGCACATGGGGCGTAAATTTGGCAAGTAATTATAAAAAACGCTACAAATTCAACGGACGCGTCAACATCAGCTACCGAAATGACGTGCGTGGCGAAAAAGATATGCCCGATTATTCGCAAAACAAAAACTTTAGAATTAATTGGAGCCACCGTCAAGACCCCAAAGCCAATCAATTCAGCAATTTTGCCGCTTCTGTCGATTTTGCCACCAGCGGCTACAACCAAAGCAACGTCAATAACTACTACAACCCTACGGAACAGTCAAAAAACATCACGAGTTCGAGCATAAATTACACTCAGCGGTTTCCTGAAAGCCCGTGGAGCATATCGCTCAACGCCCTTGTGAGCCAGCGCACGCAAGACTCCACCATCAGCCTATCGCTGCCCGACCTGCGTGTGGCTATGAGCCGCATCTATCCTTTTAAACGGAAAAAAGCTATCGGCAAAGAACGCTTTTACGAAAAAATTGCGCTGTCGTACACCATGACGTTCAAAAACAGCATCGACACCAAAGAATCGAAACTCTTAAAATCTTCATTTACAAAGGATTGGAAAAACGGAATTGACCACTACATTCCCATTTCGGCATCGTTCAATCTTTTCAAATATTTGAACATTTCCCCCTCTATCACCTACCACGAACGATGGTATTTCAGTCGCGTCAATAAATCGTGGGATGCTCCAATGCAGCGAGAAGTTGTGGACACAACCAACGGCTTTTATCGTGTGTATGATTTCAATATCAGCTTAAGTTTACAGACCAAACTCTACGGCTACTACATTCCTATCCGAAAACTTTTCGGCGACAAAGTGGACAGAATCAGACACGTCTTTACGCCGTCTATTTCGTTCAACTATCATCCCGATTTCGGCAATGAGTGGTTTAAATTTTATTCTACCTACGATAAGGCAATTATCGACAAAAGCAATATGAATAAAGTACGGCACGAAACTGTTACCTACTCGCCCTATGAGCGCGGTATTTTCGGTGTGCCCGGGAGAGGTATGTCCGGTTCTATCAGTTTTATGTTAGCCAATAATCTGGAAATGAAGATAAAAGACAAGTCGGACTCCACGGTAACCGATGCCTACAAAAAAATAAGCCTTATTGATAATTTTTCTATTGGAGGAGGTTACAATTTTGCTGCTGACTCAATGCGTTGGGCTAATTTTTCAGCAAGTTTGCGCATAAAAATTACTAAAACTTTCGCTCTCAACTTACGTGGCGAATTTGACCCTTACATGTACGGTCTCAACGACTACGGACGACCTGTGCGCATCAATAAACTGCGCTGGAACAATGGTAAATTCCCACGTTTTTTGGGTACAAGTACTTCATTCCAATACACTTTTAACAACGATACTTTTAAGAAAAAAAGTAAGAAAAAAGAACAAGATGAAAATGCAGTAACAGACGAACAAACCACCAACAGCGAAATCGACCACAGCCATGGTGCAGCGGAAAAAAACAAACACGAAGGCGAAGTTCTTGACGACGGATTCACAAAAATAGAAATTCCGTGGAGTCTTTCGTTCAACTACTCCTTGCGCTGGGGCGTTACCAACAAATTCGACTATGAAAAAATGGAGTATAAACGTGGATTTACGCATAATTTGAGTTTTAGTGGATTTGTAAACCCCACTCCTAAATGGAAAATCAGTTTTTCAGGGTCTTTCGACTTCACGCTGAAACAGATTACACAAACAACTTTATCGTTAACGCGAGATTTGCACTGTTGGACACTCTCCGCATCAATCAATCCATTCGGTCTCTATAAGTCGTATATGGTAACCATCGGTGTCAATTCGTCAATGCTAAGAGACTTGAAATACGAAAAACGAAGTGATGCAAGCAGCAACGTAAATTGGTTCTAAACCATTCATTTTAAATAATTTATTAACAACAAAATAAAAGATTATGAAAATTTCAGAAAACAAATTAGTTACATTACAGTACAAATTGTATGTAAAAAACGACAACAACGAATTGGAACTTATGGAAGAAACCACCGAAAAGGAACCTTTGCGTTTTTTCTACGGAATGGGAATGATGCTACCTAAATTTGAGGAAAATTTGTTGGGATTGTCGGTCGGCGATAAATTCAACTTTACCCTCACAGCCGAAGAAGCTTATGGCACATACGACGAAGAAAATTTGATTGATTTGCCACGCAACGTATTTGCCAAAGACGGTGTTATCGACGAAAAATATATCTTCCCGGGAGCCATTGTGCCGTTGATTGATGCCGAAGGTAACCGCATTAACTCTGAAGTGGTAGAGATAAAAGAAAACGAAATTAGAATGGACTTCAACCACCCGTTAGCCGGCGAAGAACTTACTTTCACAGGTGAAATTACGGAAGTAAAACAACCCACAGACGAAGAACTGAAAGCCATGAGCCACAGTTGCTGCAACTGTTCACACGATTGCAACGACGACAGTTGTTCATCAGGATGCTGCCACTAACAGACAGCTAAAAAACATTTTTTCAGAAAACATTTTAAAAAACCACTATTCTATGTCTAACACATTCGGAACGCTTTTCAGATACACTTCATTCGGAGAGTCGCACGGCACAGCCATTGGCGGAGTTATAGACGGCTGCCCTTCAAATGTCAAATTGGACATGAAACTCATTCAGCGCGAAGTGGACAGACGTCGCCCGGGACAATCGGATTTAACAACTACGCGCACCGAAGCCGATACAGTGGAATTTTTGTCGGGCATTTTTGAAGGAAAAACAACCGGTGCGCCTATTGCATTTATCATACGCAACACGCAACAACGCTCGGACGACTACGAACATCTTAAAGACATTTTCCGCCCTTCGCACGCCGATTTTACCTACCAACAAAAATACGGTTGGCGCGATTACCGCGGAGGCGGACGTGCGTCAGCAAGAGAAACGGCAGTGCGAGTTGTTGTAGGTGCCGTAGCCAAGCAAATTTTGGCTAACAAAGGCATAGAAATTCATGCTTATACATCGCAAGTTGGTGCCATTGCGTTAGATAAAACCACTGCAATAAACTTTGATGCCATAGAAAACAACGAAGTCCGTTGTCCCGATGCCACCACAGCCGCTAAAATGGCAGATTGCATTAGAACAGTAAAAGCCGACGGCGATTCTATCGGAGGCATTGTGTCGTGCAAAATTCTGAATGTGCCGCTCGGACTTGGAGAGCCTATTTACAGCAAATTTGAGTCGCAGTTGGCTATGGCAATGCTTTCTATCAATGCCGCTAAAGGTTTCGATTACGGTAGCGGTTTTGACAATGTAGCACTCAAAGGTTCGGAAATGAATGACGCATTTGTAATTAAAAACGGAAAAATCGCTACCGCCACCAACTACTCAGGAGGCATACAAGGCGGAATTTCCAACGGCGAAGAAATTTCGTTTAGAGTGGTATTTAAAGCAACTCCAACCATTTCGAAAAAACAAAACACCATTAATTCAAACGGCAAACAAATTGAGCTTCAGGCACACGGACGGCATGACCCCTGCGTTGTGCCAAGAGCAGTGCCTGTGGTAGAAGCAATGGCAGCCATCGTTACATTAGATTTATTATTACTATCGCAAGCCAATCAATATGGTTAATATAAAAGAAGAATTGTGGGGAGTTATTGTCAATCCTCATGCGGGAAAACGACGTCTCGGCAAAGATTGGTCGAACGTTTATAAAGTATTTAAGCAAGCAAATATCAAATTCAGCGAACAATTAACCGCCTACCCGGGACACGCCACGGAAATTGTGCAAACAATGTTAGACAAAGGTTTTCGCCATTTTTTCATCGTTGGCGGCGACGGCACATTGAACGAAGTGGTTAACGGCATTTACAAATCCGATATTCCCGATAAACACGAAGTGGTCATCGCACTTATTCCTTTGGGCACAGGCAACGATTGGGCGCGTTTTTGGGGCATTACACGCGACAACTACAAAGCCATTTCCGACCAACTTTTAATTCGCAAATGCCAGCCGGTGGATATAGGCAAAATTACCTACACCGATAACGACACCGGCGAACGAAATACGCAATACTTTATTAATCAGGTTGGATTGGGTTTCGACGCATTGGTTGTAAAGCAAACCAATCGGTTGAAAAGCATTTTGGGAGGAAGTGCGTGGAGTTATACTCTCTCTATTATAATGTCGGTGTTTCTTTATAAATCGACCATGATGAAAGTGTATGACAACTCTAAAAGCCTTTACGACAACATTTTCTCCATTGCCATTGGCAATGGCTGTTACAGCGGAGGCGGACTTAAACAAACGCCCGATGCCGTACCGACTGACGGAGTGTTTCATGTATCAGTCATAAAAAAACCGAAGTTTTTCCAAATCTTCAAAGGTCTCAAATTATTTTTTCAGGAAGAAATTACCAAATTAAATTTCGTTGAAACTTTTGTTTGTCCCAAAATAACCATTGAAGCGTCTGAAAAAATTCTTTGCGAAAGAGACGGACTTCCCATTCACGGACATAGTCCATTTGTTGTAGAAATAATTCCTAATGGCTTAAAAATGTTGAAGTTATAAAAATATTTAGCAAAAACAATTATTTTATTTGCTGAAAAGAATTAGGTTTATTACCTTTGTAGCACTTTAAGGCGGTTTCGTCTAGTGGCCTAGGACGCGGCTCTCTCACGGCTGAAACCCGGGTTCGATTCCCGGATCCGCTACAAAAAAGCACTCAAAATTAGTTTTGAGTGCTTTTTTATGATATTTATGCTTTATTTGGCGCAAGTTTCCAAACTGACAAAAAAAATAAATAAGTAAAAAATATAAAATACACTATCCAAAAAGTAATTATTTAGTTACCTTTGTCGTTGTTAAATGAATTGATGTTTTAATATCCTATTTAGCGCAAATTTATTCAGTTATGAAACTGAACAAATAAAAGGCACAAGTTAAGTAAACTTGCGCCAAATAAGAGATATTATGAGGAGTCGTAATGTTCCTGTACCTGCATTCAATTTATATTATGTCCCTGGTAAACAAAAGATACCTTTTGGTAGATAAAAATTAAAGTTTATGAAGAAGTTTATTACGATAACAATTTGCTGTTTAGTTATATTTTCAACAAAAGGGCAGCAACTTGGCAAGGAAACATGGAAAAAGATCGATCATGAAGTTATGCAACTTGTAATAACAAATGAGAATATTCAATCTGAATTAGAAAGTTTGTTATTTGGTGCAAAAAATGATACGCTTTTGAATGTTCTTAAAAGGTACAAATATTTTCATTTGTATGTCAAAGGAGATAGTGATTGTCAAACACTCGAATTTCGTTTAAGCAATTATCCTTATAAATCTGAAAATCTGATTGGTTTTTTTGTTTTGAAAGAATATTTAGTTTTTGTTTACCAAGAGTTACCCGATTTTCTAATATCAGTAGGACACAAGAGAAAATTTTCTTATATAGAACACAAATTAGGAGACTTTGTCATGAGGGAAGACGATACTCCTTGTTGGATTATAGGATACAGGAAATCCCAATTTAAAGTGTTACATTATCCTTCTAAACGGTAAATAATTTTACAAAACAGTCCACAAAATGTTGACTTCTGCTGACTTTTTTAGTAAATAGGTTGTTTTGGTAATGCTCCAAATCGGGAGTTATTAGAATAATCATTTGATTATCATAAATAATTTTAATCGTTTAAGCGTAAAGGCAGGGATATATTCCTTGCCTTTTGCTATTTACTTCTTATAAATCCCCCTTTCCCAAAAAAGTTATCAACAATTTGCATTTTTGCATTCAATCGCTTTGCTCATCGGGGTTTCGTTCGCATTTTCTCCCAAAATTGGCGCAAGTTTACTTACCTGCGCTAAATAGGGGCGTTTAATATTGTTCTGTTTCGTTTGGGAAATCCTGATGTTTCACGTCGCTTACGTAATGCTTTACAGCTTCGGTCATTACGCTATTCAAATCGGCATAACGCCGCAAAAAACGTGGCGAGAAACCATTCGACATACCCAACATATCGTGAAGAACCAGCACTTGCCCATCGACATAGCGTCCGGCACCGATACCAATTACAGGTATCGTCAGCTTTTCGGCTACTTTTTTCGCCAAAACTGCCGGAATTTTTTCAAGAACAATGGTAAAACAGCCGGCTTCTTCGAGTAAAATCGCATCCGAAATCAACTTTTCAGCTTCATCTTCTTCTTTTGCTCTCACGGTGTAAGTACCGTATTTATTTATGGATTGCGGCATTAGCCCAAGATGTCCCATAATGGGAATACCGGCAGCTAAGATTTTTTTAACGGCATCAATAATTTCCACGCCGCCTTCGAGTTTCAAAGCATCGGCATGTGTTATTTTCATCATTTTAATGGCATTTTGAACTGCCTCCACATCACTTGTTTGGTAAGTTCCAAAAGGCATATCAACCACCACTAACGCCCGTTTTACAGCACGTGCAACAGATTTACCGTGATAAATCATTTGGTCTAATGTAATTGGCAAAGTTGTTACGTTTCCTGCCATAACATTAGATGCAGAATCGCCCACAAGAATAACATCTACTCCGGCTTTATCAACAATGGAAGCCATCGTGTAATCGTATGCAGTTAGCATACTTATTTTTTCATTTCGGCTTTTCATTTCGTTCAAGCGATGCGTCGTAACCTTACGGATGTCTTTTGAATTGTGAACTGACATAATTATTTATTTTAAAAAACTTATTAATTAGATAATACCAAATTGTTTGAAACACTTTTCTATTTTCTCAAAAGCAATATCAATCTGCGCTTTAGAGTGCGTTGCCATCAGCGAAAAACGAATAAGCGTATCTTGCGGAGCAACAGCAGGAGACACAACAGGATTGACAAAAATGCCTTCGTTGAGCAATGCGCGCGTTACTGCAAAAGTTTTTTCGTTATCGCGAATATACAAAGGTATAATAGGCGTAGTCGTAGGTCCTATTTCGCAGCCCATTTTGCGAAAACCATCTAACGCATAATGAGTAACATCCCACAAACGTTCGATACGTTCCGGCTCGCTCAACATAATATCCAATGCAGCATTGGCGGCACCAATAGATGCAGGTGTTGCACTGGCGCTGAATATGTAAGAGCGTGCATTGTGGCGCAAATAGTTGGCAATGACAGAATTACAAGCAATAAAACCGCCCAATGAAGCAAACGATTTGCTAAATGTGCCCATAATTAAATCCACATCGTCGGTTACGCCCATAGCATGACAAACGCCCTGTCCGTTTTTACCGAAAACGCCTATTCCGTGAGCTTCATCAACCATAACGGAAGCATTGTATTTTTTCGCCAAAGCAACAATCTCTTTCAAAGGAGCAACATCGCCCTCCATACTGAACACGCCGTCCACCACTATGAGTTTTATTTTATCGGGAGCACACGTTTTTAGCGTTTTTTCCAACGAATCCATATCGTTATGCTTAAATTTCAAGCAATTGGAAAACGACAAACGACGACCTTCAATGATGGAAGCATGGTCGGATTCGTCTAAAATTATGTAATCCTCGCGTCCTGTCAAACAGGAAACCACACCCACATTCACTTGAAATCCGGTAGAAAAAATAATAGCCTCTTCTTTACCGACAAATTTTGCCAAACGGGCTTCCAATTGTTCGTGTATATCTAATGTTCCGTTCAAAAAACGCGATCCGGCGCAACCCGTACCGTATTTACGAACTGCTGCTATAGACGCCTCTTTGATTTTAGGATGATTGGTCAGCCCCAAATAACTGTTTGAGCCAAACATCAGCACTTTTTTGCCGTTAATTACAACCTCACAGTCCTGTTCGCTCAATATAGCTCGAAAATAAGGATAAATACCTTTATCCTTCATTTGCTGCGGGATATTATACTTTTCAAGTTTTTCTTGTAATAAATTCATAAATTACGAGTTTTATTAATTAAATTTAATAAAAGCCCCTTCTACGACAAAAGAGGTTTTCACCTCCTTTATCGCCTTATATATCAATCTATTGAATTATCTATTTCTTGTATTTTTTTCTCAATATCTGCCAATTTCTCTTTCAAAGCATCTATCTTCTTATTCATCTCTTCCACCATATTTTTAGCTTTCTTCGATGCTGCAAAAAATCCGATATTATTCTCGTAAGTAGCAATTTCGTTACGCAACGTGGTGTACTCTTTCATCAATTTGTTGCGTTCAGCAGATGCTTTTTTCACATCATTTTTTATTTTTTGGAACGCTTCAAACTGTAAGTCGGTGGCTTTTTTGAACGCTTTGAACAACGCATCTTTTTTCTTAAAAGGCACATGTCCTATAGCGTTATATTCCGCCGAAAGAGCTTTCAGAGCAGCCAAATCGGCAGCATCATCGCCCGTTCTTTCAAATGCCTCAATCTTAGCAATGATTTCACGTTTACGGTTAAAATTTTCTATTTCTTCCGTTTTCTTTCCGGAGAAATTTTTATCCTTCTGGTCAAAGAAGTAGTCGCAAGCTGTTACAAAACGCTGCCAAACGGCATCCGATTGTTTTTTACTGGTGGCGCCAATGGTTTTCCATTCTTTTTGTAACGCTACGAATTTTTCGGTCGTCTCTTTCCAATCAGTGCTATCTTTCAACGATTCGGCAATTTCACACAACTCTTTTTTCTTTTCCAAGTTGGCTGCAAATTCTTTTTTAATGGTTTTGAAAAATTCGCTTTTGGCTTTAAAAAAAGCATCACACGCACTGCGAAAGCGTTTGTAGAGTTTCCGTTCGTTTTTATTCGATGCAGCGCCTATTTCTTTCCATTTATTTTGTAACTCAATGATTACCTTTGTGTTATTTTCCCATTTTTTGTGCGATTTCTGGGTCAAATCCATAGCTTCTATCTTATCGCAAATGGCTTCTTTTTCCTTTATCAATGCCTCTTCTTCCTCTTTGGAAAGTTGAAATAACGCCTGATGTTTTTTATTTATCACTTTAGAAGCATCTTTGAAACGTTGCCATATCTCTTCGCGCAAATCGCGTGCTACAGGACCTATTTCGCGCCATTCTTCGTGCAACCCTTGCAAAGTTTTGAATGCAATGAGTACATCCTCTTCGGATGCCAAACGCTCAGCCACTTCACACAAATTTGTTTTCAGTTCCAAATTCTTTTTGAAGTCGTAATCGCGCAGTTCGTTGTTTATCTTTATCAGGTCGTAAAATCTTTCTTGGTATTGGCTGTAAAGTTTCCAAAGTGGAGTAACTTTTTCTTGCGGAACTTGACCTATCTGTTTCCATTCCTGTTGCAATTTACGAAAAGCATTGACAGTTTCCGACAAATCGTCCGACGACTCCGTCAATTTTTCCAATTCGTCCAAAACCTGTTTTTTGAGTTCGTAATTTTTCCATTTTTCCTCTTCTAAAATCTTATTTTCGGCAGCTTTTTTCTCTTTGTACTGCGCCAAAACCGCTTTAAATTCAGTTTCCAATGCATCGGGAACAGTTTCGGCAACTTCTTTTTTCGCACTATTTTCAGCTTTCAACTTACGATAAAACGTTTGTTTAATGGACTCTATAGATTCTTTTATCGCCAAAGCGGACGGATTTTTCAGCAATTCTTTAGCTGCTTCCAATAGTTCGCCACGCTCCATCGCATTGAAATTCACCGTAGCGACAGCTTCGTCTTCAGATTTTTTAGCCTCTGCAACGTTTTTGTTTTCAACAGATTGAACGTTTTCTTCCAATGTTTGTTCGTCTTTTTTCAAATCTTGATCCATAATACAAAAATTTATCGGTTAGCTCCATTTTACACAGATGTAAAACAAAGCAAAAGTACTGTTTTTTTTTGATTTATCAAAGTTTACTATTTCCAAGCATTTTTTTGTTCTTTATTTAACATTTTACCAATGGTCATGCAATAGAGCGTTATGAGCGGTAAAAAAACATCGAACAGTAGCAGCGACAAGAAAAATTTCCGTTCTTTTAACGATTTTGCCGAAACATTGACCACTACCAACTGCACTAAATAGCGAACGACAAACAGTCCCAATACATAATAAATCAAATGTAGCGGCAGCAAACAAGCTAAAGCCACAAACGTAAGGTAAAATAGTCCGCGCGATGCCGGTTCTAAACCCAACAGTAGCTTGCTTTCTTTGGTATAAAGCTTTGAAGCGCGCAAATGGCGTTGTTTTTGGCTTATCCAGTCGAAAAATGAAGGTTTCGGTACCGACAGCGTTATGCTTTCCAATGAAGTTTCGATACGTGTATTGTCCTTGTTAGCAGCTTCATTTACCAGCAAATCGTCATCGCCGGAGGCAATATGCAGCGTACCGGCAAAACCTTTCAAACGGTAAAACGTCTCTTTGCGGTATGCCAAATTCCGTCCCACACCCATATATGGTTTTCCTCTGTAAGCAAAACCGAAATATTGCAATGCGATGAAAAATGTGTCGTACGAAATGAGTTTACTGATGAACGTTTTTTCTTTAAAATAAGCACCATAGCCCAACACAAATT
>DUQS01000023.1 GCA_012837685.1 Bacteroidales bacterium | reverse complement strand
TTCTGACAATATTGCTACTTCACCATCACCATCTGTTTTTCCTTTCGTTATCGTGGCACCGTTTAGCGTAAGGGTATTAGTACCGTGGATGTAGCTTACCGAGCCTGTGATACCTTCGCCTGTGATATTTGATGCGTTGGCTGAAGTAACCTCCACGCCACCGACCCAGAGAGGGTTAGCCATAATGCAAGCATAGTTTGTGTTTACAATATTTATGTTTCCATTATAATCCAAAACCTTCCAATTACGATTAGTAGCTATTGTATCACAGCAAGTAGAATCACCAGGGTTTGTTCCATTTGTTCCATCCTTAATATATATTCGCCCTTTATTACTTGCAGGTCTTATTGGTAATCGGTGAAAAAGATAGTCAAGCGCACAGGCAGAAAGATTATTACCAAAGCAACTCAAACTTTCTAACGCCGTAAGGTTGGTTATGTTCAAAAAAGAGAGATTATTATTAAAGCAATTCAAAAACATCAACGCCGTAAGGTCGGTTAGGTCCAAAGAAGAGAGATTATTATTATAGCAATACAAAGTTTCCAACGCCGTAAGGTTGGTTATGTCCAAAGAAGAAAGATTATTATTATCGCAAGCCAAATAAGTTAATCCACTATTATTAGAAACATTCAACCCTGTTATTTTACTACCATTACTAGAACAATCAAACTTATTAATATTTCCATAAACCCTCATTGTGCTAGCTTGTGCATAGTAGTTTTTAAAGCCTATCCAGTCTGTTCCAACAATAAGAGTAGTATCGTAAGTTCCGCATTCTACCTTTATTTGTGTATTTGCTGCATCAGCCTCAAGGTTAAGCTTTATCCACTTCCCTTGTTGTACTGTTAGCTCTATGTGGCGAGACATATTTTGCGCAATTGCAAAATTAGCAAACATCATTAGCCCTGCAAAGAGAGTAAAAAATTGAGTAATTTTTTTGGTTTTCATAGTTCTATTTTTTTAAAAAGTTAATTAATAGACAATAAAATAGCCCCGCACCTATTTGGCACAGGGTAAAACAAAGTCAAAATCCACAAAACGTGAACGAATGTTAAATACGGGGGGGTAAAATAAAAACTACATTCGTACGAAATAATTCGGCAAGTTGTGCCGAAAAGTTTCCGTCAAGTCTATAAGTTGATTTTGCTTTCATCAGGCAGTTACATTTACGTTACAAAGTAACTAAAATAAAATGAAAACAACAAATAAATTTACAATAGCTAAATAGTGAATAAAATAGCTTTTATTGTGTAATTTTAGCTAATTACGCCCCAATTTACGGTTTGTCGGCGCAAATGTTCCAACTGTTGTTTCAATAGTTTGTTTTCCGATTTTTCCAATCTCGGGTCGGCATCAATCACCTCTTCTGCCACTCTTCGGGCAAAGGTAAGCATTTCGCCATCGCGCGATAAGTTGGTGATTTTCAAATCGAACGGCAGACCGCTTTGTTGCGTTCCATCCAAATCACCGGGACCACGCATTTTTAAATCTGCTTCGGCAATTTCAAATCCGTCAGTGGTATTTACCATTACTTCCAAACGCTTGCGGGTGTCATCGCCTATTTTGTACGACGACATCAGGATACAATAACTTTGTTCCGCACCACGACCTACTCTACCGCGCAATTGGTGCAGTTGCGAAAGTCCAAACCGCTCGGCACTTTCTATTATCATTACGGAAGCGTTCGGCACATTTACGCCTACTTCTATCACCGTGGTAGCTACCAAAATTTGGGTGGTTCCTTCCACAAATTTGCGCATTTCTTCGTCTTTTTCGCTCGGTTTCATTTTGCCGTGCACCATGCTGATTTTGAATTGCGGAAACGTCTCTTTCAACAACGCATAACCATCTTCCAGATTTTTAAAATCCAGATTTTCAGATTCTTGTATCAACGGATAAACAAGATAAATTTGGCGTCCGGCAGCTACTTGTTTAGCTATAAATCGGTTCAACGAAGCACGTTTGTTATCGTACAATTGGTAGGTTTGAATCGGCTTTCGCCCCGGCGGCAATTCGTCAATAACGGAAACATCCAAATCGCCGTAAACCGTCATTGCCAGCGTACGAGGAATAGGCGTAGCGGTCATTACCAAAACGTGCGGCGGACAAACGTTTTTTGTCCACAATTTAGCGCGTTGCGCCACACCGAAACGATGCTGTTCGTCTATTATCACCAAACCGAGATTTTGAAAAACGACAGTATCTTCAATCAAGGCGTGCGTCCCAATGAGAATGTTTATTTTTCCTTCCATCAATTCCGCATGAAGTGTTTCGCGATCTTTCTTTTTTGTCGAACCGGTCAGCAATTGAACATTAAGTCCGATTTTTTCGCCCATTTTACCAATGGATTGGAAATGTTGATTTGCCAAAATTTCAGTCGGCGCCATAAGGCAAGCCTGAAATCCGTTGTCGATAGCCATAAGCATCGACATAAAAGCCACAATGGTTTTTCCGCTGCCGACATCGCCTTGTAGCAATCGGTTCATTTGACGACCGGTAGCCATATCGGCACGTATTTCGCGCAACACCTTTTTTTGAGCGTTCGTCAGTTCAAAAGCCAAATGGTTTTTGTAAAATCCATTGAATTTTTCACCGATGGAAGCAAAAACATAACCTTTGTATTTTTGCTCACGCAATCGATTTTGATAAAAAATACTGAGCTGAATATAAAACAGTTCTTCAAATTTGAGGCGTTGTGTGGCGCGTTCAAGTTCCTTCACGTTAGATGGGAAATGAATATGTACGATAGCGGTGTGACGCGACACAAAATTGTATTTTTTAATGATGGATTCAGGCAAAGTTTCGGGCAATGGAGCTTGAAGTTTTGAGATAGCCGTATAAATAAGTTTGCGGAGTGCTGCCGAATTGAGATAATGGCTTTTCATCTTCTCCGATGTGTTGTACAACGCCTGCAATCCGAGAACAGTTTTGGCATTGGCTTCCGTAAGAATATCTATTTCGGGATGCGCTATGTTTATTTTGGCTCCGAAACGGGTCGGCTTGCCAAACACCACATAATCTTGATTAATTCTATACTTATCTTCGATATAGCGTAATCCTTTGAACCACACCAATTCAATAAATCCCGTGCCATCGCCGAAAATAGCCACTAAACGTTGTTTTCGTCCTTCGCCGATTTTCTCTTTACGCACTATTCGACCGCGAAGTTGAATATAAGGCATCTCTTCATTTACTTCGCGTATGGTGTAAAATCGGCTGCGGTCAATATGTCGGTAGGGAAAATAGGTCAGTAAATCTTCAACCGAATAAATCGACAACTCCTTATTCAGCAATGCGGCGCGTTTAGGTCCAACACCGGGAATATACGTTATTTCCGTATCAAGATTCATTTAGATTTCAAAAGGGCTTCGCCTACGAGCAAATCGAAAAAAGACGTAATTTTGATATTTTCGGGATTTCCGGGTACAAGAGTAATTGCGCCACCGGCAGCTTCAACTACGCTCGCATCGTCGGTAAATGCAGGTAAAAACTCTTGTTCATAAGCTTTTAGCAACAATTCGGATTGAAACACCTGTGGCGTTTGAATGGATTTGTAGAGATTTCGATTGACCGTACGGCTACTTTGACCGTCAATTTTTCGCAAGCTCTCGGTAATATCGCCATAAGGAACCGCGGTTCCCTGTTTTTCGGCAGCAGCAAAACACCGCGCCAGCGTATCGGTCGAAACAAACGGGCGCACACCATCGTGAACTGCCACCAAAGAATTGCCCCAAATATGGCGCAAACCATTTTTAACGGAAAAAAAACGTTCTGCGCCGCCTACCACTACTTCGTGCGGTATCTCAAATTTATAATCGGCACATAAATTCGCCCAATAATCCAACTGATTTTGCGGCAACACTAAAATAATATGAATGGAAGAATCGTAATGGTAAAAACATTCGATGGTACGCATAAGTATAGGCTTTCCTCCCAATACGAGAAACTGTTTGGGAATGACACTATTCATGCGTTTGCCTTTACCGCCGGCAACTATAATCACTTCCGTTTTCATCAACGCAAAAATTAATTGGTTCGCGACATGGTATAGTGCAACATATCCAGCAAAGCCGTTTTAGCCACCGAATCGGGGAATGTCGCTAACACTTCTCTGCCTTTTGCAGCGTATTCTTCCATTTTACGAGCAGCCATAGCACAACCGTCGTATTTATCTACCATTTTTTTTATGACCGCCACCATTTCGTCCGAAACGGATTGTTTTTCAAGAAAGCGTCCAAACTCTTCCTGCTCTTGCTCCGTAGCTTTGTCCAAAGCACAAATAAGCGGCAGCGTTATCTTGCCTTCGCGAATATCATTCAAAATCGGCTTGCCAATATGCGCTTGCGAAGTATAATCGAAAATGTCGTCTTTCATTTGGAAACAATAACCCATATATTCGCCGAAAATTCGCAACTTTTCTACTTTTTCGTTCGATGCGCCAACAGCTAAAGCTCCCATTTCCAAACATGCCGAAAATAATGCAGCCGTTTTGTACTGTATAATTTTAAAATAATCAGCTTCCGAAGGCAAACAGAAACTTTTTTCCAATTGCAACAGTTCTCCTTCGGCAATGCGTTTTCCCAAATTCACAAAAATTTCCAATGATTTGGAACCGCATAACAACACAGGCTGTATCGATTTCGTCAGCAACAAATCGCCAACCAATACCGCCGTTGTATTACCAAACATAGCATTGACCGATTGGTGTCCACGCCGTTCCAATGTTTCGTCCACCACATCATCGTGAAGCAAACTGGCAGTATGCAACATCTCCAACGCCACTGCCGACCGCCAACTGTTTTCGTTTATTTCTCCGCATAATTTACCGGAAAGAAGCACCAACATAGGACGAATTTGCTTCCCTTTTTTATTTTTGATAAAAGTAAAAACATCTTGAATTAGCTTGCTGTCAGCCACCAAAGAGTCGGAAAATCGTTGCTGAAATACCGCAAACTCTTTTTCAACAACTTTCCTTATGCGTAAAAGGTCTTTATCCATGTTTAATTGGCACTTTTGTCTTGAATTTACAAAAGTAAACAAAAAACAACAAAAACGGAAATTTTTGTACAAATACAATTTGAACGGAGAAAATGAAAATATCAAAGTAAAACAAAAGCCACTTTCAAAAGCGGCTTTTATACAACGACACTATCGCTTCTCTATCATATTGAAGTTGGCGGCTCAGTTCATCAAGCGACTCAAATTTCCGCTCATCACGCAACCGTTTTTTCAATCGCAATGTAACGGGCGTTCCGTATATATTTCCCTCAAAATCAAGTATATGCACCTCAACGGTTTGATGGTTGCCCGCCACGGTTGGTCGCACACCAATATTCAACATTCCTTTGTATGCTTTGCCACACACATCCACTTCAACAGCATAAACACCGTTTCGAGGCACCAATTTTTCGGCTGGCAACGTTAAATTTGCCGTTGGGAATTTTATTTGCCTCCCTATTTGACTACCGGACGCCACAAATCCCGTCAGCGTATAATCCGCACCCAATAAACGATTGGCATTTTCTATATCGCCCTGTTGCAAATAATCGCGAATTTTTGAAGAACTGACAGTTACCTCTCCCGATACAAACGGCGAGCAAGCATCTACTTCCACACCCATCGTCTGCCCCAAAACAACATAGTCGGCAAACGTAGATAACTTATCGCTTCCAAAATGATGGTCATACCCCATCAGCAAACGCCGCACACAAAATCTATCACGCAAATCGCGCAAAAATTCAGCGGAAGTTTTTAAAGCCAATTGATGGTCAAAATTCAGCATCAAGCAATTTTGTAAACCAAGTTCGGAAAAAATCTCTAATTTTTCGGACGAGGTAGTCAATAGTTTAATATCCGAATTGGGAGATAAAATACGTTGAGGAGAATCGGCAAACGAAACAACTAAGGATTCCAAACCAAATTGTGCGGCATATTCATTCAATCGGTTTAATAAAAAACGATGCCCCAAATGAACACCGTCGAAAAAACCAATGGTGGCAAATCTGTTTTTATTTGGTCTGTTTGTATCGGAAAGAATATTCACACCTCAAAAAAATATTAATTCACAAAGTTAAATAAAAAAGAGATTATCTCAAAAACCAAGAAAATAACGCCTGAATACTTAAAAATTGACGTGTATTTAACCGAATACGAAAAAATAAGCTATTCTCAGGCGTTCAAATCAGGGTGAAAATGAGCGTAAATTATTGATGCTTTGTGATTTCCGACAACTTTTTCGATGTCCGATTTTTCCGCATTCCTGAGACGTTTCATACTTTTAAAATGCTTCAACAGCTCTGTTTTTGTTTTTTCGCCAATACCTTTCACAGAATCCAACTCCGAAGCAGTTTGCGACTTGCTACGTTTGGCACGGTGGAATGTAATGGCAAATCGATGCACTTCATCCTGTACCGATGCCAAAAATTTAAACATAAAATCGGTCGGTTTCAGTCCGATTACCTTCGGGGGAAAACCAAACAATAATTCGTTGGTGCGATGCTTATTGTTTTTAGCCAAGCCGGCAATAGGAATTTGCAAATTCAATTCATCTTCTACAACTCGACGCACTACTTCCATCTGACCTTTACCGCCGTCGGTAATTATCAAATCCGGCAATGGAACACCTTCATTAATCATACGCGTATAACGCCGACGCACCACTTCCTGCATCGAAGCATAGTCGTCAGGTCCAACCACTGTTTTGATAATGTATTTTCGGTAATCTTTTTTCGACGGCTTCGCTTTTTTAAACACCACACACGCCGCCACCGCATTGCTGCCGCTGATGTTCGAATTATCAAAACATTCGATGGTTTGAGGCAATTTCGGCAAATGCAAAGTAGTTTGAATCTCTTTCATCAAACGCATAGCGCGTTGGTCGGGATTCAACTTTTCAGCCTGTTTCAGTTTTTCGAGTTTATATTGTCGCACATTTTGCAACGACAAATCCAACAATTTCTTTTTATCGCCGCGTTGCGGAACTATCATTTTCAAATTTTCGTCGATTAAATCGGGTAAAAATGGAACTATCACAATTTTTGAAGTGCTGCGAAGCCGATTGCGCAATTCCAAAATTCCCAAAGCTAACAATTCTTCGCGAGGCTCGTCCATTTTTTTCTGATATTCTATTGTAAATCCCTGAACAACAGAGCCTTTAGCAATTCTAAGAATGTTTATGTAAGCAGAATGTTCATCGTCGTCGTAAGAAAAAACATCTAAATTATCATCATTAATAGTGGTTATTACCGTTTTAGCCTGATATTTTATAATGGCATCGTACTTTTCTTTTAATTGTTGCGCTTCTTCAAAACGTTGTTGCTCAGCCAGTTCACGCATCTGAACCAACAAATAATCCGTTATTGTATGGCTGTTACCTTTGGCAATTTCTTTGATTTCATCAATCATTTTTCGGTAATCGTCTGCCGATTGTAAACCTTCGCATACACCCATACAATTGTGAATATGGTATTGCAGACAAACTTTAAATTTTTTGGTGAGTACGTTTTGTTCATCCAAAGGCAACCGACACGTACGAATGGGATACAATTCGCGTATCAATTCCAAAAGCGTATCGAGCATCCATACCGAACTGTAAGGACCAAAATAATCGGCACCTTTTGTTACTGTGCGAGTTTTGAACACTCGCGGAAATGCTTCACGCGTAATACAAAGCCACGGATAAGATTTGCCGTCCTTCAGCAGAACATTGTAGCGGGGTTGGTGTTTTTTGATAAGATTATTTTCGAGCAGTAATGCTTCGTTTTCCGAATTGACTACAATATATTTCAGGTCGTGAATGTGGCGCACCAATATATTGGTTTTGACGAAATCGTGCACTTTATTGAAATACGATGATACGCGCCGTTTCAAATTTACCGCCTTTCCAACGTAAATAATTGTCCCTTCGGAATTGAAATATTGATAAACTCCGGGGCTTTCCGGCAAAGCAGCTATTTTATGTTTCAGCGACTCATTCATATCAACAAACCACGCTTTCTAAAAAATTTCCTTACTAAATTTTAAGCAAGAATTTTTTAGAACTCTCTTAAAAAGGAAAGAATGTAATGGGTAGGTAAAATTCAGATTTAAAAATGTATCAACGATTCCACAACAATATCATCGTCAAACAAATCGCGACCTTTTAAATCGTCCAATTCCACTAAAAAATTGACATAAATCTTTTTCACGCCAAACTTACGTACCAATTCGCAAGCAGCCTTCATGGTGCCACCCGTAGCCAAAAGGTCGTCGTGTATCAACACCACATCGTTTTCGTCCAATGCGTCTTTGTGCAATTGAATGGTATCGGTTCCGTACTCTTTGGAATAGCTCACTTCCACCGTTTCGGCAGGTAATTTACCCGGTTTGCGCACCGGCACAAATCCCACACCCAATTTATTTCCCAATACAGGTGCCAAAATAAATCCGCGCGATTCGATACCGACAATCTTCGTAATGCCTTTATCTTTATAAAGTTTGTACATTTCTTCTTCGAAGAATTTCATGCACGCCGGATTTTTGAACGCTGTAGTTAAATCTTTAAACAAAACGCCCTTGATAGGAAAATCTTTTACATTACGAATTTCCTTTTTTACCTCTTCTATTGTCATAGTTTTATTTGTTTTATAATTGTTCCATGTGGAACAATTTTGATTAATTACTCTATTTTTGTTCCACGTGGAACATTTAACGCCCCAATAATACCAAAAGCACATTAATATCATTGGGCGAAACACCCGGAATTCGACTTGCCTGCCCTATTGTTTCGGGTTGAATTTTTGTCAGTTTTTCTCGAGCTTCGGTCGATAGCGACAAAATTTGCTCATAATTAAATTTATTCCCGATACGGATATTTTCCAAACGGTGAAGTTTGTCGGCAATCGCTTTTTCGCGCTCTATATAACCGGAATATTTTATTTGTATTTCTGCAGCTTCTATAATTTCTTCCCTGCGATTTTGTTCTATTTGAGAAAGTGTTTCGGCTAAATCGGGTAAAACAGTTTTTAAAATGGAAATATTTAACTGTGGACGTAAAATTAAATCGTACAATTTGACGGATTGTTTCAATGGAACCAAATTTTGACTTTCCAAATAAGGATTGATTTTTTTCATTTTTACCGAGTACGATTTGATGTAGTTTATCAAATCATCGACTGCGGCATATTTTGTTTTCATCAAATTATAACGTTCTTGAGTGGCTAAACCAATGCGGTACGATTTTTCAGTCAAACGTTTATCTGCATCATCCTGACGAAGTAAAATGCGGTATTCGGCACGTGATGTAAACATACGATACGGCTCATCAACGCCTTTTGTTACCAAATCGTCGATTAAAACACCTATATAAGCTTCATCGCGATTAAGAATAAATTTATCTTTACCGTTAATTTTTAGATGTGCATTAATGCCGGCTATCAAACCCTGACCGGCAGCTTCTTCGTAACCTGTAGTACCATTGATTTGACCGGCAAAAAATAAATTTTTCACCAACTTAGTTTCCAAAGTATGCGTCAGTTGTGTCGGGTCGAAAAAATCGTATTCAATGGCATAACCCGGACGATAAGCCTGTGCATTTTCCAAACCCGGAACAGTTTTCAAAGCTGCAAACTGCACTTCTATAGGCAACGATGATGAAAATCCATTCAAATAATATTCTTGCGTAGTCTCGCCTTCAGGTTCCAAAAACAACTGATGTTGCTCTTTATCGGCAAATGTTACAATTTTTGTTTCAATGCTCGGACAATAACGAGGTCCAATACTTTGTATCTGACCATTATACAAAGGAGAATCTTTAAGTCCGCTCCGCAAAATAGAATGTGTTTCGCTATTAGTATAACTAATCCAACAACTGCGTTGTTTAAGCGGTCGCGGTTGGTAGTCGAGAAATGAAAACTTGTGAAAATCATTATCGCCCTTTTGTTCCGCCATTTTTGAAAAGTCGATAGTATTACCGTCCAATCGAACAGGTGTTCCGGTTTTCATACGGTCAACAATAAAACCACGCTCTTTTAACTGTTCCGTTATTCCATAAGCTGCAGGCTCTGAAATACGACCACCATGAATTTGAGTGCGACCAATATGTATTAAACCATTTAAAAAAGTACCGTTTGTTAAAATAATACTTTTAGCATAAAAATCTACATTCATTTCCGTACAGCAACCTATCACCGTATCATCTTTAAAATGCAATTGCGTCACCATATCCTGCCAAATATTCAAATTTGGAGTTTTATCCAACATTTCGCGCCATTTTATTATAAATTGCATTCTATCATTCTGCGAACGCGGACTCCACATTGCCGGACCTTTGGAATTATTTAACATCCGAAATTGTATAGTTGTAGCATCTGTAACAATTCCCATATAACCCCCTAATGCGTCTATCTCTCTCACAATCTGACCTTTAGCTATTCCACCAATAGCCGGATTACAACTCATTTGAGCTATTTTATTCATATCCATTGTTATCAGCAGAGTTTTAGAACCCATATTAGCCGCAGCACAAGCTGCTTCGCACCCTGCATGACCGCCACCTACTACAATGACATCGTAATTAAACAACATCTTATTCTGTTTTCAAAAAAGTAAAAAGCAAAAATACTCATTTTTTATTACAAATACAATTTGGTAAAAAAGTTGTTGAAAAATTGTTGTTTACTTTTTAAAAATAAAAGAATAACTATTTTTGCAAATTCAAATTATTCTATCATGTAACGAATTTTTTTGAAAAAACAATAGATAAAGTAAAATTATTAGAAATAGTTATCAACGGGTTATTAAAAGATAAATGAATATTTAAACTGTTATAAATGAATGGATTAAATTATTTAATAAGGTTATAAACATTCTATTATTATCACCATTCTTATTTTAAAATTTAATTTTTTAATATATTAATAATGAATAGTTGAAAAGCACTCAATTCATCTGTTTTTTTACAGATATTTTTCTGATACATTTTTTATATTAAAAACTTGGCAACTAAAAAAAATCATTTTAGAATTACATTTATAAGTAAAAATAGAACTATTCAAAATTCAATCTCTATGGGCGGAGTTCACTAATCCTAAATCATTACAACGACAAAGTAGTTAATATAATGAATTAAGAAATACTTACTAAAAATGATTTTTATAGCCATTTACGCAATTAGAAAATCAAAAAAAATAATATCAAAAGGCTTAAACAAAGGATGTTATCTAAAAATAAATAAGATATAAAAATATATAACACTTTAACTATCAATTATTTACGATTTAAAATGTATAAAAATTGATTTTTTTATAAAAAATGATGTGAAATTGTGGTAATATTTTGTATATTTGCACGATAAATAACATTTTGCATATTACATAACCAATAAAATTTTTTTAGTATGAAAAAACAATCAATTTTTGCTCTGTTTATGGTAGTTTTTGCCTTATCGGCTTGTAAACCACCAAAAGAATTTATTCAAAATTTAACGGTTACTCCTGCTCCGCTCGAAAGTCATGCCGGAAAAGTGGAAGTTACTATTGACGGAAGTTTTCCTGTAAAGTATTTTACAAAAAACATGATTATGACGGTTACTCCGGTTTTGAAATCTAAAACTTCGGATGCCGTATTTAAATCTGAATCTGTTGTTTACCAAGGTGAAAAGGTAAAAGATAACAATCAGGTTATTTCTTACAAAATGGGTGGAAAATATAGCCACAAAGCTGTATTTAACTACGATCCCGCTATGGAAAGCTCTGAATTATGGTTGGAAGTTCAATGTAAAATTAAGAAAAAAGAATACACTCTACCGGCTCAAAAAATTGCTGACGGTGTAAATATTACTCCTCTTTTGGTTTCGAACGATCCCGGAACAGGCGATTTGGCTGCACAAATTGAAGCTGACAAATTCCAACGCATCATACAAGAAAAACAAGAAGCCGAAATTCGTTTCTTGATTCAACAATCAAATATCCGCAAATCGGAAGTTAAATCGGAAAGCGTTATTAATTTGACCAAAAAAATCCAAGAAGCTAAAGAATCTCAAAATTTAGAAATGAAAGGATTGGAAATTTCTTCGTATGCTTCTCCCGACGGTGGTATTGAACTGAACGAAAAATTGGCTGAACAACGCGATAAATCGTCCGTTAAATTTGTAAACGACGAATTGAAAAAATTGAAAGCTGAAGTTACCATTAGTTCTAAATTTACTGCTCAAGACTGGGAAGGTTTCCAAAAATTAATGGAACAATCGGACATACAAGACAAACAACTCATTTTGCGTGTTTTGTCGATGTACTCTGACACTGAACAACGCGAAAAAGAAATCAAAAATCTTTCGGCTGCTTACAAAGTGATTGCTGACGAAGTATTGCCGCAATTGCGCCGTTCAAAAATGACCTTATTAATAGATGTAATTGGTCGTTCCGACGAAGAAATTGCTTCATTGGCTGCTCAAAAAAGCAAAGACCTTTCTGTAGAAGAAGTTCTTTATGCTGCTACATTGACGAACGATTTGAACCAAAAAGCTGAAATTTACTTGTTAGCTACCGAAAACTATCCCGAAGATTTTAGAGGATTTAATAATTTAGGTGCTGTAAAATATGAATTGGGACAAATAGATGAAGCCGAACGCAGCTTGGCAAAAGCATTGGAACTGAATGCTAAAAACATTAATGCCAATTTCAATGCCGGTTTGGTTGCATTGGCAAAAGGCGATGATGCTAAAGCTGAAGAATATTTTGGTAATGCCGGTGGCGTAGGTTCTGCACTCGATTGCGCCAATGGAGTTTTAGCTATTAAAAAAGCCGACTACAAAAAAGCAGTTAGCTTGTTTGGTTCTTCGAAAATCAACAACGCCGGTTTGGCTAAAATTTTAACGAAAGACTACACCGGAGCACGCAATGTGTTGGAAAGCATTGAAAAACCGAACGCCACTACCAACTACCTGTTGGCTATAGTAGGTGCACGCACCAACGACCGCACTTTGGCTTCGGAAAATTTGAAAAAAGCTATTGAGCAAAACGCCGATCTGAAAGCAAAAGCTGCTAAGGACGTAGAATTTGCCGAAATGATGAAAGACGAAAACTTCGCTGCCATCGTTAAATAAAAGGCTTTGTATAAATATGAAAATGACCACTCAAAAACGAGTGGTCATTTTTTTTTACAATAGTAATAAAATAGCCGACAGATGTCTGTCGGCCGGAACGGGGACTTGCCCAAAAGGGACGAAGCACCCCCCGCACTGCGGGGATACAAAACAATTTCAATATACCAAACATTTTTGTAAAAAATATTTCGTTCACTAAATGGAATTTTGCATTTCAAAAAGTAATACTGATTATTTCAATACTTTTGCGTATATTTGCAAGTAAAATTTACTAATAGAATTGAGCTAATGAATGATGACAAAAAATTAATTGCGGCTATTATAAATGGCATGCAAGAGAAAAAGGCGAAACATATAGTTACCATTAATTTAACAAAAATAGATGCGCCGTGTCGCTATTTTGTTATTTGCGAAGGTTATTCTAAAATTCAGGTAGCTACCATAGCCACTTCGATAAAAGACCGCACCAAAGCAGAAGTGAATGAAAAGCCGTTTGCCGTAGACGGATTTGAGAATAGCGAATGGATTGCAATGGACTACGGCACCATATTGGTACACGTTTTCATAAAAGAATTGCGCGATTTTTACGATATAGAACATTTGTGGGAAGATGTAGAAATAGACGTTATTCCCGATTTAGATTAAAAAATTATGGAAAAAAAGAATAAAAATATCCAGAAACCAACAAAGCCGTTTAAGCCAAGATTCAATTTTTATTGGGTATATTTGGCGTTATTGGTATTTTTCTTAGGGTCGCTGTTTTTCAATCCCGAAGGAGCCATGCGCGAAGTGGCTTATTCTGTTTTTGAAAAAGCCTTGCGAGACGGTTGTGTCGAAAAAATAACCGTTTACAGCGGTAAAAATTTAGTGGAAGCTAAAATCAGTCCAAAATGTTCCGAAGAGGTTTTTTCGGAAAAATTCGACGAAGAAAAAGTTCCTATGGCAAAAGTGCGGATTTTGTCGTCCGACGAGTTTCAAAAACTTATATCCGAACTTCAACAAAAAGAGGTATTTACCGGCGAAATGAGCATAAAAGAGGGCAAAGATTATTGGGAAATATTTCTCTATTCGATACTGCCGTTTCTGTTGCTGATAATGTTCTTTGTGTTTATGAGCCGTCGAATGGGTGGCGGTTCCGGCGGCGGAATTTTCAATGTCGGCAAATCGAAAGCTCAACTGTTTGATAAAAGTTCCACCGAAAATAAAATCAGTTTTAAAGATGTGGCGGGACTTGCCGGAGCTAAACAAGAGGTTGAAGAAATTGTGGAATTTCTAAAAAATCCGTCAAAATATACCAAATTGGGCGGTAAAATTCCCAAAGGTGCGCTTTTGGTAGGTCCTCCGGGGACAGGAAAAACCCTTTTGGCAAAAGCAGTAGCCGGCGAAGCCAATGTGCCGTTCTTTTCCATGTCCGGTTCCGATTTTGTGGAAATGTTTGTGGGTGTTGGCGCATCGCGTGTGCGCGATTTGTTCAAACAAGCCAAAGAAAAAGCGCCTTGCATTGTCTTTATTGATGAGATTGATGCTGTAGGGCGTGCTCGCGGTCGCAATGTGAATATGGGCGGCAACGATGAACGTGAAAACACACTAAACCAGTTACTTACGGAAATGGACGGTTTTGGTACCAATAGTGGCGTTATTATTTTGGCAGCCACCAATCGCGCCGATATTTTGGACAAAGCTCTATTGCGCGCAGGACGCTTCGACCGTCAAATTCATGTAGAATTGCCCGACGTGCATGAGCGCAAAGAGATATTTCAAGTTCACTCCCGACCGCTGAAAATGGACGATAGCGTGGATATCGATTTTTTGGCGCGTCAAACACCCGGATTTTCCGGAGCCGACATTGCCAACGTCTGTAACGAAGCAGCATTGATAGCTGCCCGAAAAGACAAAAAGATTATTCAAAAACAGGACTTTTTAGATGCAGTGGACAGAATTGTCGGCGGATTGGAGAAAAAGACAAAAATAACCACCGAACAAGAGAAACGTTCCATTGCCTATCATGAGGCGGGACACGCTACTGTTAGTTGGAAACTGGAACATGCTCATCCGTTGGTGAAAGTAACCATAGTTCCGCGCGGTGAAGCACTTGGAGCAGCTTGGTATTTGCCCGAAGAGCGACAATTGACGACAAAAGAGCATATTTTGGACGATATGTGTGCCACGTTAGGCGGTCGTGCTGCCGAAGAGGTGTTTTTTAATACGGCTTCAACAGGTGCAATAAACGACTTGGAGCGCGTAACAAAGCAAGCCTACGCTATGGTGGCTTACTACGGTATGAGTGAAAAATTATCAAATTTGAGCTACTACGATTCGAGTGGAAATTCCGATTATGGTTTCACGAAACCGTACAGCGAAACTACTGCCGAACTCATTGATAAAGAGGCAAAACGAATTGTGAACGAGCAATACGAACGCGCCAAAGCAATTTTGGAAGATAACAAAGAAGGACATAATGAATTGGCGAAAATTCTTATTGAAAAAGAAGTAATTTTTGCTGAAGATGTGGAACGTATTTTAGGCAAACGACCGTGGAAAAGTCGTGCCGACGAACTGTTGAATGCTGCGCAGGAGAACAAAGAAAATGCGCCTGAAAAGGAAGAGCCTGACACTCCAAAAACGGAAAATGATGAAAATATCTAACAATTCGCGTCAATCTATTTTGGGAAAAATCGACCGTTTTGCCGATTCGAAGGTAGAAAAAACCGATTTTAGTCCGATAGATACCACTATATACAAACCCATAGATGGCACATTGGCGGAATGTTTTGCGGCTGAATTGTCGGCTATTGGCAGTCAGTGCCATTTGTGTGCGACCGAAAATGAGCGTTTGTCTCTTATACGCAATTTCATCGCCGATAAAAAATTAAACAACGTGTATTGTCCCGATTTGGATTTCGCAAAAAAATTGGAAGTTTCTGCTGTTAATTCCGGTAACGAAATGGAAATAGATGCTTCTATTACCGATTGCGAGGCGTTGGTGGCACGCACGGGTAGCGTAGTGGTTTCGGCTGTAGGCAAAGCCGGACGACAATTTAATATCTATCCGCCCATTCATATTATTTGTGCTTCGTCGCAACAGTTATTTCCTTACTTGTCTGATGCGCTGAATGCCGTAAAAATGAAATATGGAGAGCAGTTACCATCGTTTATTTCGGTGATAACCGGCGCAAGTCGTACAGCCGACATCGAAAAAACTTTAGTGATGGGTGCGCACGGACCAAAAGAAGTTCACGTTTTTCTTTTAACTGAATAGAAATGACGAAAAATTTTATCCAACGTACAGTGGCGGGAGCGGTTTTGGTTGCTTTAATTTTGTCGGTTATTTGGTCGTGCCGATTTTTTCCTTATGCCTTTTTAGCTTTGTTCGGCGTAATTACTGTTTTTTCGACGATTGAATTTCACAAATTGACTAACCGTGAAGATGTGTCGGTGCCTTATTGGGTGGCAAGCGTGGCGAGTGTGGCTTTGTTTGCCGCATTTTTCCTGCATCTATCGCATATTTCTACGGCAGCGTTCATTGTCTATTTTCTTATTATTTTTGCGGTGATGTTGGCAGAATTGTTTCGGCAAAAGAAAAATCCGATTAATAATGTGGCTTATTTCTTGTTGGGGCAATTTTACATTGCGTTGCCGTTAGCTTGTCTCAATGGTATTTTGCTCAATGCGCCCGAACAGTCGCCCGTGTTTTTATTTGCTTTGTTTGTAACTATTTGGACAAATGACACATTTGCCTATTTGATTGGCAGTAAAATTGGCAAGCACGCTCTTTTTAAACGCATTTCACCGAAAAAATCGTGGGAAGGATTTTTGGGCGGAGCGTTCGGGGCATTGCTTGTTGGATATTTATTTTACCGTTTTGGTTCATCAAATCTTCCGTTGTGGTTTTGGCTGATATTTGCTGAAATCGTAGTTGTTTTCGGTACATTGGGCGATTTGTTGGAAAGTTTATTGAAACGGACTCTCGGCGTAAAAGATTCCGGTAATCTTATTCCCGGTCATGGCGGTATGCTCGACCGCTTCGATAGTCTGCTGTTGAGCGCACCATTCATTTATTTGTTTTTGCTTATTTGCTAAATTGATTTTAAGATGAAAAGGAGACGTTTTAAACCCTACATTAAAGTACACAAAGAAGGTTATGCCATTTTGTTTTCGCTGTTAACGTTGTTGGTAGTGTTGAATATTCTTGTTTATTTGCAGTCGCCTGCAAAAATTGTGGTCTTCATTCAGTTGCTAATATCCGTTACGGCGTTTTCGTTTTTTTTGTTTTTTTTCCGAAATCCGACACGTAATGTTTACATTGACGACAATAATTTGGTACTAGCTCCTGCCGATGGTCGCATTGTTGTGATAGAGCCTACCGAAGAATTTGAATATTTTGGTGGCGAAAAGCGCATTCAAATTTCCATTTTTATGTCGGTTTTTAGCGTACATGCCAACTGGTACCCTATTTTTGGAACAGTAAAGTATATAAAGCATCACGATGGCGTACATAGGGCGGCTTATTTACCGAAATCAAGTCACGAGAATGAAAGGACTTCGGTGGTTATTGAGTCTGTATCGAAAAAACATAAAATTTTGGTGCGCCAAATAGCGGGTGCTTTAGCCCGCCGTATAGTTACTTATGCTGCTGTCAATCGCGAATGCCATTTGAACGAGCATTTGGGATTCATCAAATTCGGGTCGCGTGTCGATATTTTTCTGCCGATGGATAGCGAAATTTTTGTAACGATGGGCGAAAGGACTAAGGGTAACGAAACGATTATTGCACGACTTTCAGACTAAAAAGTTTTGGCAATTGTAAAGAAAATAGCGACTTTAACCTATTGGCAATTACTGTTGTCGGCAATAGTGTTTGGTATTATATGGTTTTTGCCTGAAATTACCGGTTACAAAAATCTGTCCGGCTCTTGCACTGTCTCCCTCTTTCATCTCATTCCCTTATTTACAGTTTCGACGGTCGTTGCTCGCATACTACAGTTTGTGGCTGTTGGGATTATGCTGTATGTGCTTGTTCACATTGCCGACAAACGAAACTTTTTACCAATTCACCCCACGCTTTTGTTTTTTATAGGAGGAGCAGTATTGGCATCTGTGCCGCAATTGCATTGTTTTTCTTCCGCTACTGTTTCAATTTTGCTATTTGTGCTCTCGCTACCTTATTTTATTCAGATAGGCGAAGAACATAATGTTCCTGATGCTGTGTTCAAAATTATCAGTTTGAATTTGTTGGGTGCATGTTTTGCTCCGTTTTTGTTTTTGATGTGCCTTACGGTATTGCTCGTTATGGTTTTTTACAATATGATTTCGCTAAAATCGGCTATAGCAGGGCTTTTTGCTGTGGTACTTTCTGCATTTGTGATTTTTTCTCTGTTTTATCTTACTGACAGTTTGCCACTGCTCGAAAAAATATGGAATTATTATTGCTCATACGAAATTCAGTGGGAACGTTTTGTAGCATTGTTTGAATGGTCGTTTTCTACTATTCTGTTTTTTGCCGGCTTTGTTTTGATGCTCATTGTTATGGCACTTTACAATTTTATTTACATTCAGACAGCCAAGGCGTTGATGCGCTTCTATTTTTTTCTTGTATCGTTGCTTTTGATAGTATCGGTAGCCATCTGTTTTTTCTTTTTCGATAATTTTTTAGACTTTCTACCTATCCCTGTTTTGTTGGCGATTTTACAAATCAGCTTGTTTTTTTCGCATCAGCAAAAGCGATTTGGCGATATTGTTTTTGTTTGTCTGATGATTTGTTGCCTTGCTTATAGAGTATTATTGCTGATAGGCTTTTAATTTTTCCTAATGGATTTAGTAGCGTACGGGTATTTGGGATTGTTCATTGCCTCTTTTTTGGCGGCAACCGTAGTCCCTTTTTCTTCCGAATTGGTTTTTACGGCCTTGGTATTAGGCGGATTAGATCCTTGGATATGTGTGCTGGTCGCTACAGCCGGAAACTGGTTGGGAGGACTTACGTGCTATTGGCTGGGGAGTTTAGGCAAACTTGAATGGATAGAGAAATGGTTTCGGATAAAAAAAGAAAAAATGGATAAATTCAACGATGATTTCCATAAATATGGCGATTGGTTTGCATTTTTTTCTTTTTTGCCCGGCGTGGGCGATATTATAGCAGTTGCATCCGGATTTTTGAGATGTAGATTTTGGATTGTAGCAGTTTCGATGCTAGTTGGAAAATTTGTGCGCTACGTGGTGTGGATGTATTTTCAAGGATTGTTTATCTAACCTATCTTTTAGTAATTTTGCCTTTCCAAACGAAAGAAGAAAAAAGACTTGACAATGCGGTATAAACGATATACGGTGGATATATTAACGCTGTAGGGATAATGTAGGGCAGAATTTGTTTTTGACCTGAAAAAAGAAAAAAAGGCACAAGAAGGGCTGAGTCAAAGAGAAGTTTGATACCCCAACAAATAGCAACTAAAAGCCCGAATTTATCGCTGAAAATAGCCATAATTACCGCACATAACCAAACCAGACACCAGCCAAATACCGTTATTGCTACAAAAATGCTCTGCCAATCGTCGTACAGCGTGGTTTTTGCGCTCCATCGTTTTCGTTGGTTGAAAAAATCGGATAAATTTTTCGTTGGTTGAGTAGTTACAAAAGTATCTTCTGTTTTTAAAAAGGCGATTTTTCCATTGTTGCGTTTGATGTTCTGTAACAAAAACATATCGTCTCCCGAAGTTGCTTCCAAATGAAGATTTTGTGCGTATTTTCGCCATATCTCCACAGGGAATGAAAGATTGGCACCGTTACACAAAATGGGCATTTTAGTGCCGCACGAGCCGGCGGCAGAAGCCACTAAACTGCCAAATTCGCAGGCTTGTATCGCATGAAAACTATTTTTTTGTTCATATTTTACACCGCCGATAAGCAAATCGGGACGATGTTCATTGTGGTAAGCGGCTACTGTTTCCAACAACTGTTTCGGTAAAATACAATCGGCATCGCAGCAAAAAACGATGGAATTTGTTGCCACGGCAATTGCTTCGCGCTGTGCGTTTTTTTTGCCTGTTCCAACGCAATTTACAATGTGTACATTAGGTTGAATTTGTCGAAAATTTTCCAGAATTTCCATGCTGTTATCCGTAGAATGGTCGTTGGCGAAAATCATTTCAAAGTTTTGGAAACTTTGCGCTTTCAGCGAAGCAATGAGCGCAGGCAAATTTTCGGCTTCGTTGCGGCAACAAATAATAACGGAAAGTGCCGGTAACTGATTCGATTTTAGAGGGCGTTTGTATATGGGAATTGCGTACCAACCGACTATGAAAATAGCGATGATAATACAATAAATGACGGTAACAAAGATGAGCGTAATAGTCATGTCAGGCAACGGCTAAAGTGAAAATAGAAACTTTTGCATCGGGCGATTCCAAAATGGCTTTGGCACAAGCAATCAAGGTAGAGCCGGTTGTCAATACATCGTCCACCAACAGCACATGTTTTCCGGCAAAAACGTTTTTGTCGTGGATTTTAAAAATACCGTCAGTGTTTTCAAAACGTTCGTAAACCGATTTTTTTGTTTGTGTGGGATTGGCAATAGCGCGAAAGAGATTTTTTGTTTCCAACGGAATGTTTAAAATTTCGGAAAGTCCAAGGGCAATTTGTTCACTTTGGTTGTAGCCGCGTTTTTGGAATTTCGAAGGATGCAGCGGTACCGGTACCAAATAGTCAAAATGGCTGAAATCAGCCGATTCGCTCAGTTCTGAGGCAGCATATTTACCAAAAACAAATCCGATTTCTTTGCCGTTTTTATATTTCAGCAGGTGCAATATTTTTTGGTATTTAGAGCCTTTTTGAAAAAAATAAAATGCTGTTCCTCTCTCTATTTGTACTTTACCCCAAAAGCGTTTTTCTATTTCATTATCCTTCTGTTTGTGGAAATTGGTGCACGGAATGTCGTTGACGCACTTGAGACAAACAACTTCTTCGCCGGACATGAGATTTTCGTTGCATATACAGCAAAGATTCGGATAGAACAAGTCTAAAAAATAGTGCCAAACATTTTTAAGAGTCATAATTTTTTAAAATGCTTCGTTGGCGAAAAAGAGATTGATAAAATGCGGAAGAAAAATCATAATGCCTATAACGGCAGCAGTAATGGCGCATATCAGCACCGCTCCGGCTGAAATATCTTTGATGGTGCCAATGTTTTTATTGTAGCGGCGTTCTATCATGTTGCAGGTGCGCTCAATGGCTGTGTTAAACACTTCCGCCGATAAAACCATGCCTATTGCAAAGATGATGAACAACCATTCGGTAGATGATAGTGGGAGTACAAATCCCACAGCAATGACTATGCAGGCAATGAGCAAGTCAATATTCATGTTAGTTTCGCGCGAAATCACTTTCCAAATGCCTTTAAAGGCGCAAACAAAACTCTTAATGCGTTTGTTCATAGCTTCATATTTAGATATTTCATTGCAAAGGTAGGTTTTTTTCAAAAGAAACAAAAACTTATTTATCTGTTTCAACTATTTTATAGCAAATGAAAAATCATTAACTTTGCAAGTTAATCTTATAAAATTCATAAAAACAACAAATATGACAAAATTTAAACGTACTCTCATTACTTCTGCACTACCCTATGCTAACGGACCTGTACATATCGGACACTTAGCCGGCGTTTATGTTCCTGCCGACATCTATGCGCGTTATCTTCGTTTAAAAGGTGAAGATGTATTGTTCATTGGAGGTAGCGATGAACATGGTGTGCCTATTACCATTCGTGCCAAAAAAGAGGGTACCACGCCGCAAGCTGTAGTAGATTATTATCACAAACTTATTAAAAAATCGTTTGAAGAATTTGGCATTTCGTTCGATGTTTATTCGCGTACTTCGTCGAAAACACACCACGATATGGCTTCTAATTTTTTCAAAACTCTTTACGATAAAGGCGAATTTATTGAACAAACGTCAGAACAATATTACGACGAAGAAGCGTGCCAATTTTTGGCAGACCGCTATATTACGGGCGAATGTCCGCATTGTCACAACGAAAATGCTTATGGCGACCAGTGCGAAAAGTGTGGAACTTCGCTTTCGCCGATGGAACTGATAAATCCAAAATCGGCAATTAGCGGCAGCAAACCCGTTTTGCGTGAAACAAAACATTGGTACTTGCCGCTCGATAAACATGAAGCGTGGTTGCGTCAATGGATTTTGGAAGAGCATAAAGAGTGGCGTCCAAATGTCTATGGTCAGTGTAAAAGCTGGCTCGACCTTGGTTTGTTGCCGCGTGCCGTGAGCCGCGACTTGGATTGGGGCATTCCCCTGCCGATACCGAATACCGAAGGTAAAGTGCTTTATGTTTGGTTCGATGCGCCGATTGGCTATATCAGCAACACCAAAGAATTATGCGATGCCAATCCCGAATTAGGAAAATGGGAAACTTGGTGGAAGGACGATTCTACGCGAATTGTTCATTTCATCGGCAAGGATAATATTGTATTTCACTGTATTGTGTTTCCGGCGATGCTCAAAGCCGAAGGTAGTTTCGTTTTGCCCGACAATGTACCGAGCAACGAATTTTTAAATCTTGAAGGCGATAAAATTTCTACGTCTCGCAATTGGGCGGTATGGCTAAACGAATATTTAGTTGATTTTCCAGGGAAACAGGATGTATTGCGCTATGTGCTTACAGCCAATGCACCCGAAACAAAAGACAACGACTTTACATGGAAAGATTTCCAAATGCGCAACAATAGCGAATTGGTGGCTATTTACGGCAACTTTATCAACCGTGCGTTGGTTTTGGTTCAGAAATATTTCGACGGTATAGTTCCGGCTTTAGATGAACTTACCGATTACGACCGCGCAACACTTAAAGAATTTGGTGATGTAAAAACGCAGTTGGAGCAACTGTTGGATAACTTTAAATTCCGTGATGCGCAAAAAGAGGCTATGAACTTGGCGCGTATCGGCAATAAATATTTGGCAGATACGGAAGCGTGGAAAGTTGCAAAAACTGATATGGTGCGCACGGGTACCATTTTGCATATCGGTTTGCAAATTGCTGCCAATTTAGCCATTGCTTTTGAGCCGTTTTTGCCTTTCTCATCGGCAAAATTGCGCTCTATGTTAAATCTTGAAACATTCAGTTGGAACGATTTAGGCAGATTTGATTTGTTGAAAGTTGGTGCAAAATTAGGTAAGGTAGAACTTTTGTTTGAAAAAATTGAAGATGCAGATGTTGAGGCGCAAAGGCAAAAATTGTTGGCTACCAAAAAAACCAACGAATTGGACGTTTTTAAGCCGACAGCTATAAAAGCAGCCACAACGATTGAAGATTTTGACAAAATGGATATTCGTGTGGCTACCGTGTTGGAATGTACCAAAGTGCCTAAAACCGATAAGTTATTGCAATTCAAACTTGACGATGGAATGGGCGGACGCACCATACTTTCGGGCATTGCACAAAGCTATCCCGAACCGGAAAAATTGGTGGGTATGCAGGTGTGTTTTATTGCTAATTTCCCTGCTCGCAAGCTCAAAGGAATTGATAGCGAAGGCATGATTCTTTCAGCTGTCGATGCTGATGGTAATTTTGTACTTGTTTCGCCAAACAAAACCGTAAAAAACGGCGTGAGTGTGGGATAATTCTAAATTAATAAACACTATCAGAATGGAAAACACAGACAAAAAATTAACAAAATCGAGCAACAAAATGGTGTCCGGCGTATGTGCCGGTATTGCCGAATATTTCGGTTGGGACGTTACTTTGGTGCGTGTAGTTTATGCAATTCTCTCTTTTTGTTCGGTAGGATTTCCGGGGATTATTTTGTACATTATTTTGTGTATTGTGATGCCGCCGGCAAGCGAGGAATAAAGTAAATTTGTGAAAATGAACGAAAAAACGGCACATTTGGGCTAATTAAATAGCGATATGGAATTTACGATTAAATCATTAAAACAGTTGCCCGAAGCTGCTAAGTGGTTTGTGCAGAATATGGGCAACGATACGCTTTTTTCGTTCGAAGGTGTGATGGGTGCCGGCAAAACAACTTTCATCAAAGCTATTTGCGAAGAATTAGGTGTACGCGATGTAGTCAATTCGCCCACTTTTGCCATTATCAACGAATATACTTCAGGAGAAGGTAGTCCCATTTATCACTTTGATTTTTATCGGATAAAATCGCCCCAAGAGGCTATCGACTTTGGTCTCAACGACTATTTGTACAGCAAAAATTTGTGTTTTATGGAGTGGGCGCAAGAGGTGGAAGCATTGTTGCCCGACCATTATGTGAAGGTTTTGATAGCGGAAAATGTGCGAGGCGAACGTGTAGTAACCTTAAAAAAATAAACCAACCTCACGGCTGGTTTATTTTAACCAAAATTTTTAACCAAAACAACTTTCATCGTAAAATGAAGCTATTATATTTTATGCAAAAGTTGTGCCAAACTCAAAAATTAGGAATTTATTTTAAAAGTTTTGCGTTTTTATGGAAATGCAAATAATCCTTTGTATCTTTGTTAGTTACAAGCAATACCCCAACGGATGAAATATTTTTTTGTAGTCATAGTGTGCTGGTGGTCGTTTCAAATGGTTGCTGCTCAGAAAATTACCGATGGCGAAACTTTTTTCAACAACGGGAAATACGAGCAGGCTTTGACGGTTTACCAAACATTGCTTAAAAAGAAGCCTGCCGATGGATTGCTTAATTTCAAAGCAGCCCGATGCCTTTATGAGCTGCAGCGACCGCTTGAAGCGGAGCCTTATTTTGTGAAAGCAGCAGAAAAAAAGCAGGAAAAAGCCAACCGTTTCCTTGGGGAGATTTATTTTTATGATTATAAGTTTGCAAAAGCAGTAGAGGCGTACGATGCTTATCTTGAATTTTCGCCGAGTGACAGCAGCGACGTTGAAATATTGCGCGATAAAGCGCAAATAGGTGCAAAAATGATAGAACGTGTGGAAGATATAGCAGTATTGGATAGTGCCGTGATGCCAAAAAACGAAATTTTGAGCTATTTTCGCCGTCATTTGAATAAGGATTTAGGGCAAATCGGAACTTTTTCGGAAATATTCCAAACGACAAGAGGAAAGAAATGGTACGGATTTGTTTCGGGACGCAAAGATCGCATTATTTACGCCGAACAAAACGGCAAAAGTACTGATTTGTACATTTCGTACCGACTGCTCGACGGTTGGAATAAATCAGTGCCGTTGTCGGCTAATATCAATACCGATAAAAATGAAAATTATCCGTTTGTTTTGGCAGACGGCATCACCATTTATTTTGCGTCTGAAGGGCATGAATCGCTTGGCGGTTACGATATTTTCATGTCGCGCTTCAATACTTCTACCAACGATTATTTGCCACCCCAAAATGTAGGGATGCCGTTTAATTCCCCGTTCAACGATTACTGTCTTATTATCGATGAAATGTCCAATGTTGGCTGGTTTGTTACCGACCGTTACCAAAAAGAGGATACAGTGATAATTTATCAATTTGTTCCCAATTCCGAGCGTCTGATTTTGCGCGATAAAGACGAAGATTATGTGCGCGATGCTTCGCGTATGTGGCGTTATCGAAAAGCATCTTCTACTGCCGATTATAAAGTGGAAGAAGACTCAGATACATCACAGCGACCTTTGGAGGTTGTTTCGTTTGTGGTGAACGATGCGGTAGTGTATTCCGACACGCTCGATTTTAAAAGTCGCGAAGCGTGTGAAAATTACATTCAAGCATTAAATTTGCGTGCGCTGTTGGTTCAAAAAGAGTTTACGTTGGATGCCAAGCGAGATGTGTGGGAAATAGAGGAAAATGTGTTGAAAAGGGACGCTTTGGCAAACGAAATTTTATCGTTAGAACAAATGTTGTTAAATTTAAAAAAACAAATGGCTGATTACGAACGTCAAGCGCGTTTATTGGAAAATGCCGCCTTAAAACCTTAAAATTATGGATATTCTTTTTGTAGTTGTGTTTATGCTCTTGGGCATTGTGTTTTTCCTGCTGGAAATTTTCTTTTTGCCGGGAGTTTCGTTTGGCGTGATAATCGGAACGGTGTTTGTGGGAGCATCCGTTTGGTACGCTTTTAGTACGCTGGGAACAGTCGGTGGAGTGATTGCGTTGGTCGGCGGAGTGGTTGCTATGGGCTTTGCTATATGGGGCTTCATTCGGTCGCGTATGTTGGAAAAAATGTCCCTTAAAAGTGAAATTGACGCTACTGTGCCGTCTGTTTCGGATGCGATAAAAGTAGGTGACCGCGGTGTTAGCGTATCACGTTTGGCGCCTATCGGCAATGTGCGTTTTGGAACGCAAACTTTTGAAGCCAAATCCGATAGCGGTTTTATCGACCCTGCTTCTACGGTGGAAGTTGTGGAAGTAAACAAGAGCGAAATTATAGTCAAAATCGTTTTAAATTAAAATATTCATCAATTAATTTTTTTTGCTTATGACAATTTTATCAATTGCTGGGGTGATTGTGCTTGTCGCACTGGTCATTCTGTTTTTTTATTATGTGCCGTTTTTCCTTTGGCTTTCGGCAAAAGTTTCGGGAGTAGATATTTCGCTAATACAGCTCTTTCTGATGCGTATCCGAAAAGTGCCGCCAACCATTATTGTTAATGCCATGATAGAGGCGCACAAAGCCGGTTTGAAGTCAATTCGTCGTGATGACCTTGAAGCTCACTATTTGGCGGGTGGAAATGTGGTACGTGTTGTTCACGCTTTGGTATCGTCCAGCAAGGCGAATATTGACTTGTCTTTTCAAATGGCTACAGCTATCGATTTGGCGGGTCGTGATGTGGACGAAGCCGTACAAATGTCGGTAAATCCGAAAGTGATTGATACGCCTATCGTTTCGTCGGTAGCTAAAGACGGTATTCAACTGTTGGTGAAAGCTCGCGTAACGGTGCGTGCCAACATTAAACAATTGGTTGGTGGCGCAGGAGAAGAGACGGTTTTAGCCCGTGTCGGCGAAGGCATTGTTTCGTCTATCGGTTCGAGTGAAACTCACAAACAAGTACTTGAACATCCCGATTC
>DUQS01000022.1 GCA_012837685.1 Bacteroidales bacterium | reverse complement strand
GCAAAAAAGCTTTAAAATCAATCGAAATTTCTCGTCTGAAATCCTGCCTCTAAAAAAATACTTGTTACTCATTGGTCTTCAATTAATTATGCAAAGATAATCTTTACTTAACTAATCTTGAACCAAAAAAAATCATTAAAAATGCATTTTAGAATCTAAAAAGCAGAAGGTTTTAAGCGCAAACCACACTTTTCGTCCAGTCCAAAAAGTAAATTCATATTTTGTACCGCTTGTCCCGATGCGCCTTTTACCAAATTGTCGATGCAAGAAATTACCAACAGTTTACGGTCGTGTTTTTTTACATGAACAAGGCATTTATTGGTATTCACCACCTGTTTTAAGTTGGGATTTTCGGACGTAACCACCACAAACGGATGCGTTTCGTAATAAGCCGTATAGAGTGCTTCAGCCTCTTCTTGCGACAAATCGCAGTCCAGATAGCTTGCTGTAAAAATTCCGCGGGTAAAATCGCCACGAACGGGCAAAAACGAAATTTCCACGGGACTTTCGGGCTGAAGCTGTCGCAACGATTGGCGAATTTCCGCCAAATGCTGATGCACAAACGGTTTATAAACAGAGATGTTATTGTTTCGCCAACTAAAATGCGATGTTGCAGACGGTCTTTGTCCCGCTCCCGTAGAGCCTGTAATGGCGTTTGTGTGCACTTCGCTACGTATCAGTCCGGCTTTTGCCAAAGGCAACAATCCCAACTCTATGGCGGTGGCAAAGCACCCCGGATTGGCTATAAATTGTGCAGATTTTATCGCCTCACGGTTCAGTTCCGGCAGTCCGTAAACAAATGCGTTTCCTTCGGCTTTTGCACGGAAATCTTGCGACAAATCTATGATTTTTAACGTTTTAGGAAGCGTTTGCTCCTCCAAAAACTTTTTAGTGTCACCGTGTCCCAAGCAAGAAAACAGCACGTCGATTGCAGCAAAATCAAACTCGGATGTAAACCGAAGTTTCGTTTCACCAATCAAATCGGTGTGTACGTCCGACAATTTATTGCCGGCATTACTCACGCTATGTACAAAACAAACTTCCGCTTCGGGATGGTTCAGCACTATCCGCAACAATTCACCGGCGGTATAACCGGCTCCTCCAACTATTCCAATTTTTACCATAACTATTTGATATATTGTTTGTTAATCATTTAAAAGATTAGGGCGCAATCGCTTTGTACGCTCCAACGATTGCTCCATTTGCCACTCTTTAATCAATTTTTCATTGCCCGAAAGCAGCACATCGGGCACGCGCCAACCATTAAACTCGGCAGGACGCGTATATACGGGGGGTGCCAACAAATTGTCCTGAAACGAATCGGACAACGCTGACTGCTCATCGCCAATTGCACCCGGAATAAGGCGCACAATAGCATCTGTCATAATTGCGGCAGCCATTTCGCCACCCGTCAATACATAGTCGCCTATCGAAATTTCTTTGGTAATGAGATGTTCGCGCACGCGATGGTCGATACCTTTGTAGTGCCCGCACAAAATCAGCAAATTTTCCTTCAGCGACAAGCTGTTGGCTTCCTTTTGCGAAAACTGTTCGCCATCGGGCGATGTAAAAATAATTTCGTCGTAGTTGCGCTCACTTTTCAGGTGGTTGATGGCTGCAAAAATCGGCTCAATCTGCATCACCATTCCGGCATCTCCGCCAAAAGGATAATCATCGACACGACGGTGTCGCTTATCGGTGGAATAATCGCGTAAATTATGAACGTGAATCTCCACCAAATTTTTGTCTATCGCCCTTTTGATGATAGAATGTGAAAAAGGACTTTCCAACAATTCGGGCAACACCGTAATAATATCTATTCGCATAATAAGTTCGTAGTTTTACCGAAATGGAACAAAAAGACGAAAAAAACAGTTGTAGTTATTGAAGATTAAACGACTTACATCCTGAATTATATTGTACAAGTTTTTTCCAATCTATGTTGCCATCTTCAAAACAGAATTCAGCAATAAATTCTTTTGTGAATTTATTCAGCATTTGAGCATAAGATTGTTGAAATTCTTCATTACGTTCTTTTGCTTTTGTCGCTAACGGTTCAATAATATCCAAGTATAAATTTTTATTACCTGAAATAAGATACCAAAATTCCTGACCGCAATATTTAAAGTAATCGCCTTTATCAGGATTATTATCTATTCCATAACAACAACCATTTATGGCTCTGATATTTAATTTAGAATTGCTTGTTCTCAAGGTTTTAGTTGCCGATTTAAAATCTTCTCGCATTTTTGTAATCTGACTGCTGTTTCCCCAATTGGGGCCTGATTTAATTGAAACGATATAACGAATATTATCCAAATCAAATTCCAAATCAACGCCTTTTGCTGATGATTTCCAGCCTCCATAAACATTATGATTGACAAATATAGCCAAACCTTCGAGCCAATCCCCAAACATTGTTTCTTCAGCGGAAGAAATAAAAGCATCAGTCAAACTTTTTACTATATCTGCCGCCGTCAAGAAATATTTAGCCTTAAACAAATAAGGATTTTTCTTTTTAAGAACTTTTTTCAGTTGAAGTTCGTTTAACTTGTTTATACGACTTTGGTGAAAGTTGCCTATGTTGGCTTCCACATACTTCGTTACTTGTGTGATTAGTTGATTTTCCATATTCTACATCAGGTTCAAATATAATCATATTCCTTTCTACCATTTCATTTTTTACCATTTGGTAATATTCGGGCTGAATTTCAATTCCTATACTATTTCTGCCCATTCGTTGTGCAACAATATTTGTTGTACCACTCCCCATAAAAGGGTCAAGTACGGTGTCGCCTTCACGTGTAAAGAGTTTTATAAACCATTCGGGCAACGATTCGGGGAAAGCTGCGCTGTGATTTTTATTGCTGCATTCGGTTGCCAGATGTAAAACATTTGTCGGATATGCTTTATCCCTGTTTACCCAATTTGATATGTTTTTACCAAAACCACTGCCCACTTTTGAATTGTCGCGAATTTTATCTGTTTCGCTTAGTTTTTTCAACCGCGATTTAGCCCAGTCGCCGATTGGCACCATGACTTCTTCTTGGTACATATTGAATTTCTTTGTTTTGTTGAATTGCAACAAACGTTCCCAAGCATCACGAAATCGATTAGGCCATTTCCCCGGGTAACAATTTTTTTTGTGCCAAATAAATTCTTCCGTCCAAAGCCAGCCTTGTTTTCTCATCTCAAGAATTAACTCCAACACGTAAGTACTGCGTTCACCGTTCTGCACTTTTTCTTTAATATTTAAAATAAAAGTTCCTGTCGGTTTCAAAACGCGTAAAAGTTCTTTTGAAATAGGTAAAAACCAATCGACATATTCGTTAACGGAAACACCACCGTAAGTCTGCTTTCGTTGGTCGGCATAAGGCGGCGAAGTTACAATTAAATCAACCGAATTATTATCTATTTTTTGTAATTTCTGAAGACAATCGCCCAAATATATGTCATTCTTTAAATCCATTTATTGCAACATTTCATTAAAAATTGTATTCATCACAATCGGTAGAGTTGAATTTAATCCTGCATCAAGTCCTTTTTTTACAATTTGCATTTCATCAAAAGTAAGATTTCTGCCAAATCGACATTGTGCTTCGTTTTGAATATCCTCTTCTGAAATAGAATATATTATATTGTCCATAATTTTTTTACGCTTTTTCTACGCTTACTTTTACAATAAAGTCTTCAAAATCGAGTTCGGTCGGGTTGGCAAGGTTATCCGCCAATGTGAGCGACGTAGCCAAAACCTGCGAAGAAATATACTCATTATGCGTTTCCACAGCAGCATTTATGTCGTCTTGTTTTTCTACTTGCACGCAAATTTTATCGGTAATTTCAAGACCTATCGACTTGCGAATATTCTGAATACGATTGACCAATTCACGAGCAATACCTTCTTGGCGCAGTTCTTCATTCACTTCAATATCGAGCGCAATGGTAAGCACACCTTCGTTAGCCACCAACCAGCCGGGCATATCTTCGGTAGCAATTTCCACATCGGTCAATTCCACCACCACTTCGCCACTTGGCAAAGGTAAAATAATTTGTCCGTTTTTCTCTACTTCGCCAATTTGAGCCTGTGTAAACGCATTCACGGCTGCTGCAATTTCTTTCATCTGCTTGCCGTATTTTTTACCCAAAGTTTTAAAGTTGGGTTTAATGCCTTTTACCAATTTTATGGTACTGTCTTCTGTTGTAACTACCTGAATTTCTTTTACATTTACTTCGGTCTTAATCAAATCGGTTACATATTTCAAATTTTCCAACGTAGTAGCATCGGGCGCAGGTATCACCGCTTTTTGCAATGGCTGACGCACTTTTTTGTTCGCTTTTTTGCGCAATGCCAAAATCATGGAAGTTGCTTGTTGTGCCAATCGCATACACTCTTCCAAATGAGAATCAATCAACTTTTCATCATATTTTGCCCACTTCTCCAAATGAACGGAACGATGTTGGTCGGTAAGATTTCTAAACAGTTTATCGGCATAGAAAGGTGCTATCGGTGCCATCAATTTACTTACCGTAATTAAGCAGGTGTAAAGAGTTTGATAAGCCGAAAGTTTGTCTGCGTCCATAGTGCCACCCCAAAACCGTTTGCGATTGAGGCGTACATACCAATTACTCAAATTTTCGCCCACAAAATCCTGAACAGCACGTCCGGCGCGAGTAGGCTCATAATTGTCGTAATGCTCGGTTACTTCTTTTATCAACGTGTTGAGCAACGACAAAATCCAACGGTCAATTTCGGGACGCTCACTTACGGGCACTTCGTTTTCCGTACCTTCAAAACCGTCCACATTGGCATAAAGCGCAAAAAACGAATAGGTATTGTAAAGCGTACCAAAAAATTTACGGCGCACTTCTTCAATGCCTTCGGGGTCAAATTTAAGGTTGTCCCACGGCGAAGCATTGGTCATCATGTACCAACGCAAAGGGTCGGAACCGTATTTTTCAATCGTTTCAAACGGGTCAACAGCATTACCCAAGCGTTTCGACATTTTATTGCCGTTTTTATCCAAAACCAATCCGCTGGAAATCACGTTTTTAAAAGCCACCTGATTATCTATCATAGTGTGAATGGCATGCAAAGTAAAAAACCAACCACGTGTTTGGTCAACACCTTCGGAAATAAAATCAGCCGTTTTTATTCCCTCTTTAGGGGGTTGGGGGTCTTCAAACGGATAATGCACTTGTGCATAAGGCATTGCACCTGAATCGAACCACACATCAATCAAATCAAGTTCACGCTTCATGGGTTTGCCACTTGCAGAAACCAACACAATATCATCCACATACGGACGGTGCAAATCAATGTTTTTAGGGTCGTAATTTTCTTTGCTGTAATCGCCTACTTTGAAATTTTTGTAAGGATTTTCTTTCATCACACCGGCTACAATAGCTTTGTCTATTTCAGCAAAAAGTTCTTCAATGGAACCGATACAAATTTCCTCTTTACCGTCTTCCGTGCGCCAAATAGGCAGTGGCGTTCCCCAATAACGACTGCGACTTAAATTCCAATCGTTCAAATTTTCGAGCCATTTGCCAAAACGTCCCGTACCTGTCGATTCGGGTTTCCAATTGATGGTTTTGTTCAGTTCAATCATCTCCTCACGGCAAGCGGTTGTTTTTATAAACCAACTATCCAACGGATAATACAACACCGGTTTATCGGTGCGCCAGCAGTGCGGATAATTGTGTGTGTGCTTTTCGATTTTAAATACCGTGCCTTCGGCTTTCATTGCCATACAGAGACGAATATCCAAATTTTCGGCTTTCAATGCAGCCTCTTCATCGTATCTACCGTCTATGCTAAACTGCGGGTCGTAAGCATTTTTCACCCATTGACCTGCGTACTGTTTATACAGTTCAACATTCACACATTCTTTTACAAATTCGGGATTCAACTCCTCCAATTTCCAATATTTCCCCGTGAAATCGACCATCGGACGAGTTTCATTTTTGTTGTTAATCATAAACAACGCAGGAATGCCCGATTTTTTAGCGACAAAAGCATCATCGGCACCAAAAGTCGGTGCTATATGCACGATACCGGTTCCGTTTTCGGTGGTTACGTAATCGCCCGAAATCACACGAAACGCATCGGCTTTGCGATTGACGATTTTGCCGTTTACCAATTCACATGGCGCAACCCAAGGAAATAATTGTTCGTATTCAATTCCCAACAAATCAGTGCCTTTACATTCGCCAACAATTTCAAAATTACTCACTTTTTTATCGCCAAAATAGTCGGACACCAAATCTTTGGCAATAATATAAGTAGCGGCAATTCCTGTATATGGATTTTCGGATTTTACAATGTTGTAGATAATTTTTTCACCTACACAAAGTGCTGTGTTCGAGGGCAATGTCCAAGGAGTTGTCGTCCAAGCTAAGAAATAAGCATTGCTGCCAAAACGGTCGCCTTTAATTTTGAATTGTGCGGTGCAAGTAGTATCTTTCACATCGCGGTAGCACCCGGGTTGGTTCAACTCATGACTCGAAAGTCCCGTTCCGGCAGCCGGCGAATAAGGTTGAATGGTATAACCTTTATAAAGTAAACCTTTGTTATACAGCTGTTTAAGTAAATACCACAGCGTTTCGATGTATTTGTTATCGTACGTAATATAGGGATTTTCCATGTCCACCCAATAGCCCATTTTAGTGGTCAAATCTTCCCATTCTTTCGTATATTTCATTACCTCGCGACGACAAGCAGCATTGTAATCATCAACACTGATTTTTTTGCCAATATCTTCTTTGGTAATGCCAAGCATTTTTTCTACGCCAAGCTCTACGGGAAGTCCGTGCGTATCCCAGCCTGCTTTGCGTTTTACCTGAAACCCCTGCATGGTTTTGTAGCGACAAAACGTATCTTTAATTGTGCGAGCCATTACATGATGAATGCCCGGCATACCGTTTGCCGAAGGAGGCCCTTCAAAAAAAACGAACGATGGGGAACCTTCGCGAATGGCTATACTTTGGTGAAATAAATCTTCGTCAGACCACTGTTTCAACATCTTTTTGTTGATTTCCGACAAATCAAAATTGCTATATTCTTTAAATTTTTTCATTGTAAAATGAGATTGTGTTTAAACTTACAAAGATATGAAAAACGCTCGAAAAAGCCAAAAATTCAACGCCTTATTCTGTGCAAAACTGTCAAACAGCCCCAAACACAAAAACGGACGAACTACTATTAGATAGTCCGCCCGCTCACACTTAATTTGTGTTTTCTTTATTTTTCCGGCTTTTTATTGATGCCCAAACTGACATAAGTAGCCAAAAGCGCATCTTGGTCATCGGTGATAATCAGCAATTTGTCATTTTCGCGTAACACGGTTTTGCCAGTCGGCACAAAATATTTGTTATTGCGTTTTACCATTACCACAAGCGTTTTGTCGGGCAACGACAAATCCATCAAATGATTACCGCGCTCCAATGCTTTTTCGGTCAGTGAAATTTCGGAAGTTACAGATTTTATATCGTCTGAAAAATCGACATCAAACTCTTCCAATTCGCTATTTAGAGGAGGGGTGTCGTTCAAATTAAGCAGTCGCGCCATCATTGGAAGCGATGTTCCCTGAACAAGCAGCGACACCAACGTACAGAAAAATACGATATTGAAAATAAAACGCGCATCAGGCACATCGGCTGCCAACGGCAAAATGGCAAAAATAATCGGTACGGCACCACGCAAACCGCACCACGAAACGTAAATTTTGTCGCGTACTCCCATTTTACGGAAAGGCAACAGACACAAAAAGACACTTATCGGTCGTGAAACAAAAATCATTAAGAAACTGATAATAAGACCCGGAACAATAACAGGCATTAATTCATGCGGATTGACCAACAACCCCAATGTCAGGAACATCAACAGTTGAAACAGCCACGTCAGTCCATCGAAGAAATTGATGGTTGAACGTTTGTGTTGGAACGAATGGTTACCGATAATTAATCCGCCAATGTAAACTGCCAAATAACCATTTCCTTTCATAAAATAGGTTGCCGAAAAAATGAAAATGCAAAAAGTAAGTACCAATATCGGATAGAGCGACGCATTGCCTAGTTTCAGGCGATTGATAATATATAAAGCCAATTTTCCGAAAGCAAATCCGGCTACCGCACCAATACAAAGTTGCAGCAGCAACATACCTGCCGCCAGCCAATAGTTGGGCGCACTGCCCATTTTTATTAAATCTATCAGCGTGATAACCAGAACATAAGCCATCGGGTCGTTGCTACCGCTCTCAAGTTCGAGCAACGGACGCAAATTGTTTTTTAAGTGGAGACCTTTGGAGCGTAAAATGGAAAACACCGAAGCCGAGTCGGTGGACGACATAGTAGCAGCCAACAACAACGATGTGAGTAAACCGATACCGGCAAATTTCATGGTCAGACCAAAAATCCACCACCCCAAAAATCCTGTAATGACAAAAGTCAAAAACACACCAACTGTAGCAAGAATGGTACCTTGTTTTACAACAGGTCGAATTTCGTCAAAACGCGTGTTCATGCCGCCATCGAACAAAATAATACACAATGCTACCGTACTAATGGTTTGTGCCAAAGGAATATTATCAAACTTGAGACCCAAGCCGTCCACGCCACACAACATACCCACAGAAAGAAACAACAACAAAGCCGGCACACCGTATTTGGAGCTAATCTTTCCTGCCATAATGCTCAACAAAAACAAAAAAGAGAGACCTAAAAGGATAAGTTCTATTTGAATATTCATAAAATTTTAAAAATGATATCTGTTTAAAAATTGATTATAATCCATAGTTTTTGTAAAATTCCACTACCGCCACAATGCCTTTACGAAACATATCGAGGTCAAAATTTTCATTGGGCGAATGAATGGCATTTGATTCTAAACCAAAGCCCATAAGTATCGTTTTTATACCTAAAATTTGTTCAAATGTGCTGATAATAGGAATACTTCCTCCGCGGCGTACGGCTAACGGTTTTTTCCCGAATGCTTTTTCAAAACCTTTTTCTGCAGCTTTGTAAGCCGGTAAATCAATCGGGCAAACGTAACCTTGTCCGCCATGCATCGGTGTTATTTTCAAACGCACACTTTTGGGAGCAATTTGGTGCATGTAATCGATAAATAACTGCGAAATGGTTTCGTGATTTTGATTTGCCACCAACCGACACGAAACTTTGGCATACGCTTTTGACGGCAATACGGTTTTACTGCCTTCGCCTGTGTAACCGCCCCAAATACCGCATATATCAAACGACGGGCGACAACTGTTGCGTTCCAATGTGCTGTAACCAATTTCGCCTTGTACCGCATCAACGCCAATATTTTGCATATATTTTCCCAAATCGAACGGAATTTTAGCAATCATGTCGCGCTCTGCTTGTGGCACGGGTAAAACATCATCGTAAAAATGAGGAATAGTGATGCGTCCATTGCTGTCTATCACTTTGGCTAACAGCTCACAAAGCGTATTAATCGGATTAGCCACAGCTCCGCCAAAGTGCCCTGAATGTAAATCGCGATTAGGTCCGGTAACTTCAATTTCCCAATAAGCCAAACCGCGTAAACCTGTCGTTAAACTCGGTGTGTCGGTGCCCAACATGCTGGTGTCGGAAACAAGTATTATATCGGCTTTTAGCAGTTCTTTATGTTCTGTGCAAAACGCTTCTAATGAGGGTGAACCAATCTCTTCTTCGCCTTCGAAAAGGAACTTTACATTACAGTTTAATAAATCGTTTTTAACTAAATATTCAAATGCTTTCACCTGAATAAACGATTGTCCTTTGTCGTCGTCAACGCCTCGTCCCCATATACAATTATCTCTGATAACGGGTTCAAACGGATTGGAATTCCACAGTTCGAGCGGTTCGGCAGGCATTACGTCATAGTGTGCGTAAACAAGTACGGTTTTGAAGTTTGGATTTACCAATTTTTCGCCATACACCACCGGATTGCCTTTGGTGGGCATAATGTTTACATTATCGGCACCGGCTTCAAGAAGCAATGCTTGCCAACGTTCAGCGCAACGCATCATATCTGCTTTATGCTCTGCTTTTGCGCTAATACTTGGGATACGAATTAAAGAAAAAAGCTCTTCTAAAAAACGGCTTTCGTTTTCGGAAATATAGGTCAAAACAGCCATCAACTCACCAATTCTAATTTTGCGCACAAAGATACGTTTTTTTTACCGTATGCGAAAGAGCAACACAAAAAAAAAGTACGGACTTTTGCCCGTACTTTTTTATAAATTCAACTGCACTTGTTTTATTCTACTGTGATGGTTTTTCCCAGCGTATAGGTGTGTTTCATTAACTTTTTATCCTTTTTTTCTTGTTTGTTAATAACCTTTTGGGGTGCCTTT
>DUQS01000021.1 GCA_012837685.1 Bacteroidales bacterium | reverse complement strand
GCAAAAAAGCTTTAAAATCAATCGAAATTTCTCGTCTGAAATCCTGCCTCTAAAAAAATACTTGTTACTCATTGGTCTTCAATTAATTATGCAAAGATAATCTTTACTTAACTAATCTTGAACCTTTTTTAAAATAACCTTTTTCAATTAATATGAATTATTAAAAAAAATAAAATTATGAAAAAACTATTCTTTCTTCTCATTGCAATAGTGGCTTGCTGGAATGTATATGCCACTGATGTGTCGGGACAAATTACCACCAGTACAACTTGGACAACGGCTAACAGCCCGTATGTGGTAACTGCTATGGTAACAGTAAATCCCGGTGTTACACTCACTATTCAGAGTGGCGTGGAAGTTCGGTTTGCAAATGGCACATCGCTCTATGTACGTGGTACACTGAATGCTTCCGGAGTTACATTTACATCCAATACCGGAACAACAGCCGGATTGTGGAGCAAGATTGAGCTGGCTGGAGGAAGCGTTGCTAACCTCTTGGATATAAACGTGATGTACGCTCAATACCCCATTCAGATAAATGGTGTGTGTAATTTCAATATATCCGGTGCTAACAGCTTTGCCAACAATACCTACCAAGGTGTGTATATATACGGTAGCACAATAAATTCAAATTTTACGCTGCCCAAAATTAATGTTCCCTATTTGATTTCAGGAATAAATGTAACTAACGGGGCAAAATTAACCATTGCACCTGGAAACACGCTAAAATTTTTGTTTAGAACAGGCTTATCCGTTTCAGCAGGAAGTTTAAATGCAATCGGTACGGAATCTGAACCAATACTCTTTACTTCCGTACGCGATGCTGATGCAGGAGGGTACACTGAAACGGGCGGAGCAACACCCAATTTTTGGTACGGATTAGATTTTGCAAACGGAGATTCAACTGTAAATAAATTGAAATACTGTGCAATAAGATATGGAGGACATTCATACTACAATGGAGAAGCGTCTAATGTAGAAGTGAGTGAAAATGCAGGAGTAAGTATAACCAATTGCACTATTGAAAAATCACAAAGAGCATTGTGGATAAAAAGTGGTGGTGCCGTGAAACTAACCAACTCAACCTTAAACGGAATCGAATATCCGCTTGCAATGCGTGCCGATGCGGTTTTGGATGTAACCGGAAGTAATATTGATTTTACCGAAACGCAATACAAAGCTATCCTGCTGGCGGGAGGAGCCTATATGGTTAATAACGCACATTTAAAGATTATTCCATTTAACAATGCACCCAATATGGCGTATGCCAATAATGATTGGATTGGCGTTCCACCAGGAAAAACACTAACCATTGACCCAGGAGTGGTAATTAAAGGATTTAATTCCTACGGACGAATGGAAGTGCATGGAAAACTGATTGCCGAAGGATCCGCCGATAAACCCATTGTATTTACTTCGATGCACGATGATAATTACGGCGACCCGGGCGACAGCAACAACAATGGAGTTGCTACTTCTCCTGCATTTGAGCAATGGGCGGGAATGGTTTTTTATCCCGATGCCACTGCCGGTTCTTCGCTGAAATATTGTAATTTCCGCTACGTAAACTTTCCGCACGGGATTAGTTTTTTGGACGAAACAGTTTACCCTCATGCTACGCTTTCTTTTTTCGATGTTTCGCCCACAGTAGATAATTGTTCGTTTTTTGAGTGCAACTATGGCGTAAAAGCCTACGGAATTTCCACTGCCACTATTAAAAACAGTACGTTCAGCAACGTAAAGATTACGCCTGTGGCTTTTAACGCTTCCGCACACCCGATATTGGAAAACAACACGTGGGGAGCAAACATAAAAAAACGTGCGCTTGGATTATTAGGACAAAAAACGGGCAGCACGGGTAAAGTGAGCAAACTAAACGACGCCGGATATACCAATTTAACCTATTTTCTATTAGACCATTGGACGATTCCACAAGGAATTAATGTGGAAATAGATCCGGGAATAGTAGTCAAAGTGGGCGATGGATGTCACATTCACGTGCGTGGAGGGCTGAAAATTGCAGGAACAGCCGACGAACGAATTGTATTTACCGAAATGCGAGATGATAATTTTGGAGTACCGGCAGACATGGAGGGTGATGGTAATGCCTCGCAACCGGCTATAAACCGTTGGGGCGGAATAGCATACTACAACGGCTGTGACACCGAATTCAGCCAAATTAACTATGCCGACTTCCGCTATGGCGGATATCATGGACTAGGAGGCACTTATACTTATACATCCGGACTAGATCCGCTGACGAATGCAAATACATTGCACAACACATGGCGTTCGGGAGTACTTACGTTTTCGCGTACTGCCGTAAATGTTCAAAACAGTACATTCTTTTCCTGTGGACACGGATTGGCATATTACGGACCTGAAGCTACCGGATTAGCCACTAACGTAAGAATTGAAAATAGTGATCATTCTCCCATAGTTCAAACTTGGTCGGCTAAACCGACATTTAACAATGTTGAGTTTGTTAACAATGCAAATCAGGCTATATACTTGCAAGACAGTAGAATTGATTACAATGTTACACTAACCAAAACTGCCGGAATCATAGGAAGTAATACACCTGAAAATGCAGTGTATATTTCGTCTAACACACATATAAACACAAGTGCCAATGTGCAAGTCAGCCCGGGATTAATATTCAAAGGAACCGGATTTTATGTGGATGGTACACTTAAACTAAACGGAACTGCTGTCGAGCGGATAACACTTACTTCTATCCATGATGACAGCAAGGGAGGCGATACGAATAACAACGGAAATTCCACGACACCCTGGAAAGGGAATTGGCATTATGATTATTTCGGGATTACTTTTAGAAATACCACGGGCGAAAATAGTATAAAATTTACCGATATAGCTTATACATATCATGGTATTTGCTTTCTTAGTTCTGTTGCTACTGTAGAAGATTGCAAAATTGAGCAATGTTCCGACAAAGGAGTATCCATACAGAGAACTTCCAATGCCGTTATCCGCCGTACAGCATTTAATAATCTGCAAGTACCTGTACATAAACACGCTTTCAGCACAGCTTCACTTCACGAAGGCAATACCGCTTCCAACGTAAGCATTATGGGTATTGAGCTGATAGGCGAAACTTTTAATACTTCAGGCACCTTGCCACTTTATACTTTTGCCGGAAATACTGATATTACCTATTGGTTAACTCAAACATTGACAGTAGGAAGCGGCACTACATTAACCATACCTGCCGGAGCGAGCTTTAAAAGAAATCTGGATAATTATTTGTATAACTGTTTTGATGTGCAGGGAAAATTAAATATTGTCGGAACAGCCGAAAAACCGGTTGTAATTACAGACCAACGAGATGATAACTACGGTTCTCCGCTTGATTTTAATCAAGATGGAACTGTGACCCAAAATTACGGTAGATACAACCACACATTTATCAATTTTAACAGCGGTTCATCGGGTACATTGGAACACTTGGTGTTGAAAAGCAATGGCTATGGCGTAATAACAGCAGGAGCTTCGCCTACACTGCGTAATGTGCTTTTTGACAATTTGTCGCGAGGAGTGCGAATGACCGGTATAGGAACAGCACCAGTAATAGAAAACAGCGTATTTAACAATGTAACTTTTCCGCTTGAAACCTCATTGCTTTGTTTCCCCGCCTCTTTGACAGGAAACACCTTTAGCGGATCTTCTTACAAAGGAATAAAAGTAATGAATGAAACACTCAATCAAAATGTTACGGTAAATCCGCTTCCATTTGGTGAAATGACCAATGCGTCTTATATTTTTGAAAATTATGTAGTAAATGCAGAACTGACAATAAATCCGGGAGTGAAATGTAAATTTTTAGATTACACAGGAATGACTGTCAATCGTTGGCTCAAAGCTATTGGAACAGCAGAAAAACCGATTGTGTTCACTTCTATTTACGATGATTACTATGGTGGTGACACCAATGCCGATAGTACTGCTTCGGTAGCGAACGGTTCGTATTGGTATGGTATCCAGTTTGCCGATGCATCTATAGATGCCGATTGTCAATTGAAACATGTGATTGTGAAAAATGCCTATGAGGCAGTTACTACCACCGGAGCAAGCCCGACGTTAGAATACGTAACTTTCTACACAAATAGAAATGCAGTGCATGCAACAGGTGCGTCTAATCCGGTAATTAATAACTGTGACTTTGTAGGAATGAGCCAACGTGCTGTCAATAATGTGAATAAATCATTTATCATTCAGGCACAGAATTGTTGGTGGGGAAGTGCCGAAGGACCTGTTGTTGCTACAGTACCTTCAGGTACACGTCAAGCGATTAGTGAAGGGGTTAACGTAACTCCGATTTTTACATCGGGATTAAATCAGCCTTTGATTGGCGATGTAAGTACCAACGGAACAGTTCAAGCTTATGATGCTTCATTGGTTTTACAAGCTGCTGTTTCGGCAATTACGCTAAATCCGGCTCAAACAATTGCTGCAGACGCAAGTGGCGATGGCAGTATTACGGCTTATGACGCTACATTGATATTAGAATACGTAGCCGGAATAAATTCTAATATGCCGGGAAGTTTGAAAGCGCTTCGCTATATAGAGCCTTCGCTTACGGTAGGTTCCGGTGAGATTACTCGTGAAAACGATTTGTTACTTCCTTTGGTGCTGAAGGGTATGCCCTCGTCTGTAGGTGTGGATATGGTACTTACTTTTAACCCGACTTTATTGCAGGCAATAGAAATACTTCCGGCTATCAATACAGGTTTTATGCAGGCTACACGTGTTGATAATGAAAATGGACGAATTTACCTCGCAGCAGCTTCTACGGACGGGAAAGCAGGAGAAGATTGGAACATGGTTCGTTTCCGTGTTTCGGATAATGTAAAAGCCGATTTTCAAACCAATATTTCAGCAGAATTATTACTTGTAAACGAAAAAAATGAAACTTCTGCCGCTACTGCAGGAACAGTAATATTCCGTTCTCCAACCGGTTTTGATGTCGGGGATTACGATGTTGAAGTTCGCTGTTTCCCAAATCCTGCAACGGATGTAATATATCTGTTAGGAGTTTCAAACGAAGCGAAAGTAAGTATATTTAATATCTCAGGACAAAAAATTCAAACAGTTGTTTTAAGTAAAAATAAACTGAATATCAGTTCTTTCAGTAATGGTTTGTATTTTATGGAAATAGAACACAACGGAAAAGTACAAAAATTGAAGTTTTTGAAAAAATAGAGAGTAAAAGCATATAAAAGTTCGTAATGCTTCTGAAAAAATATTATTTCTATAACTTCAAAAAGAAAAAAATGAAACATATAAAATATTATATTGCATTTTGTCTTCTTGCTTTCATACCGTTTGTGGGACTGGCGCAAAACCCTGTTTTTTCCCTACCCACAGGTTTGCAAATGACCGTAGGAGAAACGATAGATGTGCAGTTGTCCGTTGATACGGATTTATCACCGCACAATGTGCTCGCTTATACTTTTGCTGTAAGCTATAATTCTAATTTGCTTCAAGTAAAAAATGTACAATACGATGCCAAATTGCAAAACTTCTCAAATGTAGCAAACACGCAGCAAGCAGGTAAAGTTAAATTGTCGGGAGCTGCTACAAGCAAAATAGAAGGAAACGGTACGCTCATTACGCTTACGTTTGAAGCATTGGCAGCAGGAAACGCACCGCTGAGTTTTATTGTAGCCGAATGTGTACTAAACGAGGGCGCACCCACAGCTTCCTATCAAAATGGGAATGTTCTTATTGCCAATAAACCTACGATCAAGGTTTCTCCCAATACAAGTTTTTTAGCTGTTGGTCAAACCGCACAATGCAGTGTGAGTGGGAATGTTACCAACCCTGTTACGTGGGGAGTAACGAATTCTCTTGTGGCAAGCGTATCGGGAACCGGTTTGGTAACAGCTTTGGCACATGGGAGCACAAAGATTTTTGCAGTAGATGCTGCCGGACTTCGTGATACAACCGATGGTGTTTTCAATGTAACGGCAGTACGATTATCCATTCCCACCAATATGGAACAATGGCAAGGTTGGGAAATAACAGTGCCTGTCAATACGACCGATTTTAGCTCTTTGAATATTGTTTCGGGACAATTTAGATTGACTTATAATGCGAATGTATTACAATTTTTGGGAGTAGATAAAGCAGGCACATTGCTTGAAAATGTTTCAGTATCGGCAGGTGAAACAATTGGTGGAACCCTGAATTTTGCTTTTGCTTCTGCACAGCCTTTGGGAGCAAGTTCAGCCGAACTTATCAAACTACGTTTTCAAGTGCTTCACAATGCAACATCCGGAACGGGATTAAATTTTTCCAATGTAATTTTCAACGAAGATATTGTTGCCGTAACCGATAACGGGTATTTCACACCAAAAAAACTTCCCGTACTCAGTATTTCTCCTGCAAGTGCAAGTTTAGTAGCCGGTGATTCGCTACTTTTTGCCGCTTCAAACGGGAATCCTCCTTATACGTGGACAATTAGCGATAGTCGCGTAGCTAAAATTCGTCCAAATGGCTGGCTGATAGGATATGAAGGTGGAACAACCGACCTTACGGTAACCGATGCGGTTGGTGCAACAAAAACCATAAGCAACATAATTGTATCAGATATGCGGATGTACTTTTCCGCAGACACATTGGAACAAGTTGAAACCATAACCTACACGGATTGTTTTACAGATTCAATCCCGATTGGACGTCCCGCAATTTCAGCTATTGAAGGTGAAATATCGGTATCTAACAGCAATGTAAAAATCTTGGATATTGAAACGGATAGCACTTTTACCGCCGGTTGGCAAAAAGTGATTACACGAATTAATGACCAACGCATTAAGTTTTACTTGACAGGTGCTACTCCTTTCCGTGAAAAAGGAATTGCATTCAGACTAAAAACAGAACTTTTACCTGCATTTAAAGAATATCACAGAGCGGATGTCCGATTTCATAACACACAGGCAAATGAAGGAACTCCGGATGTAAAATTTATTGACGGAATCATTGAAGGAAAGATTTTTACTGAACAAGATAAAACTATTTGTTTGGGAGAAAGTACAGGTGTGCTTACCGTACCTGATGCAGAGGGAAAAACCATCAGTCGCTGGCGAATTCGAGTGCGTAGACCTGTACCTACGGAATGGATTACGATAAATAATACAACAGCTACATACACTCATACTCCTGATAAACTTGGAGAATGGGAATATGTGGCAGAAATAAATGGCGTACTTACAAAGGTTGTCAATATTTTAGTAAAAACTATTCCCGATGTAACGGGTGTTATCCGAGGTGATACCGTATTTTGTAATGTTCCGCAGGTACTTCGATATGTGGTACAGCGTCGTCCTGCGGCGACAGAATACCGCTGGAACTACACAGGAAGCGGAGTGATTTTACATACAAATCAAAACATACTCGATTTGGAAATTACCTCAGAAGTTACGCCGGGAAATTTGGAAATGCGAACAGCCAATTTCTGTGGTGAAAGTGAACAAAAACTTGTACTGGAATTAAAACCAACAATTCAACCTGCAAGTTTTAACTTTGACAATGAAAAGCCTTATTATAATTTAGACACCATTGCTTTTACAGATACTTCTGTCGGTGCATTGGCTTGGGAGTGGAGTGTTATTCCGGCAAGCGGAGTACTGTTTGTGGATGAAACTACAGCTAATTCCCAACACCCAAAAGTACAGTTTACAGAAACAGGTAACTTTACTATAAAGCTGAAAACGACCAACTCATGTCGTGTTGATTCTTTTATGCAAACAGTTGTTGTTCATCCATTTAAGAATGGAGAGTTGTTGGTAGATAAAAATGCCGATTGTTTTGGAAGCACCTTCCGTGTAGAACTTACGCAAAGTACCGGAGTAGTAGCTGTTTGGCAAATAAAACCGGAAGATGCTGCAGAATGGGTTGATTTGGATATGCCTCCTACAACAGTAATAAACTACACACCTCAAACTGCCGGTAAATATTATCTGCGAGCAAAACTTGCGGGCGATAGAGGTTATTCCGGTGTTATAAGTATTACGATGTATCCTATGGTAGATACAAGTATAACAAATACAAAAAATGTATTGACAGCTGTAGCAGAAAATGCAACGTATCAATGGCTGGATTGTGATAACAATATGGAACCAATTGAAGGTGCAACTAATCGGATATTTACTGCAACCGAAAAAGGAAATTATGCCGTGGAAGTAACACAAAACGACTGTAAAGCTATTTCAGAATGTGTTGCAGTAACCGATGTGGGAATAAATAATCCTTTTGCCGATAAAATGCAATTGTATCCTAATCCTACTGAGGGAGAGATAATTTTAAATACAGGAGCGAAATATGCGGATTTGATTGTAAAAATAACGAATATGCAAGGACAGTTAATCAGTCTGTTTGCTTTCAATAATCAACAAATTATTAAATTAAACGTGCAGGCACCGGCCGGAATGTATATATTGACTGTTATTAGCAAAGATAAAAAAACAGATTTGAAGTTTGTGAAAAAGTGATACTTGAAACTATTTCGAAAATTAAGGTTGTAATTTATTAATTCACAACCTCGTATGCGCTGTCTCTTTTGAGAAACTATATATTTTTTTTATAAATCAAATTCGTTTAATAAGTTTTTAATTCCCTCTTCTAAATTAATTTTTGCTTCCCAGCCTAATAAAGTTTTAGCTTTATTTGTGTCGGCGTAACAATCATTAATTTCTAATTGTCGTACTTGTTTTTTATAGTGAGCGGTAAATTCAAATTTTGAAAATTTCTTTATGATATTAACCAATTCATCAACAGAGTAGGAAACACCTGTTCCAAGATTAAAAATTTCAAAACCGTTAAGATTTTTATTTACAGCACAAACAACAGCATCGGCAATGTCGTTGACATGTATATAGTCGCGTTTTGGGTTGGGGTCGGCTAAATTTACAGTTCCGCTTTTTATTTGTTTTAAAATAGTCGGTATTAAAAAGTTTTCATTTTGTCCGTTACCGTAAATGTTGAATGGGCGAAAAACTGTAACCGGAACGCCAAAATCTCTAAAATAGCCTCTACACAGCTCTTCTCCTATATATTTGCTTTGTGCATAGGGATTGTGCGGATTAATGGGATGATTTTCGGTAATAAGTAAACTTTGTGGATTTCCATAAATGTATGAACTGAAAAATATAACTTTTGCTTTGGTAATTCTCGCAGTTTCCAATACATTTAGAGTTCCTAAAATATTTGTTTTATAAAAACTGCTCGGATTATTAAACGAATCGGGAACAAACGATTTTGCAGCTAAATGAATGATTATATCTGCTTTCTTTACGTTTTTAAACGTATCCATATTTGTAATGTCGTATCCTGACAAGTAGTCCATTCCAAAAATAGTGTGCCCGTCCGTTGTCAGTTTTTTACATAACACTTTACCGATAAAACCGGCATTTCCTGTTACTAGTATATCCATAGGTTTACTTTTTAATGGTTTACTGCAAATATAGTTTTTATTTTGCTGTTTTTAAACGTCAAAGGTACACATTTTGAAAAATATTTCATAACATTTTTGCACTTTTATTGCTCGTCACGCTAAAAATATGTATTTTCGTCCTTCCAAATTTATTGCGTTATGAAATCTTTTCTACGACAGATAGCCGAACAATATTATACTGCCTACGGCAAGGAGATTTCCGATTTTTGTTTCGTGTTTCCCAACAAGCGCGCGGGACTGTTTTTCAAAAAGGAGTTGGCGGCTGTGATGGATAGTAAAACGCCAATTTTTGCGCCGTCGATGCTTTCTATCAACAACTTGCTGCTCAACTATTCCGATTTAAAGGAGGCGGAACATGTAACGCTTTTGTTTCAGCTTTACACTGTCTATAAGCGTGTTACCAAATCCGATGATACGTTCGACAATTTTTACGCTTTCGGCGAAATGTTGTTGAGCGATTTCAATGAAGTGGACACCTATTTGATAGATGCGCACCAAATTTTTACGTACATATCCGATTTGAAAGAAATTGATAATCAGTTTAGCTATTTTTCGGCGGAGCAGATAGAGATAATAAAACGTTTTTGGGGACATTTTTTGTCCGATGACGAAAAGCCGTTTAAACTTTACTACCTAAAAATGTGGCAAAGCTTGGAAGAGGTTTATCTACAATTCAAAGCAGCCCTTGAAGAGCGCAAAATAGGTTATAGCGGTATGATTTTTAGGCGTTTGGCTGAACGTATGAAACGTGGCGACGATTTGCCTTCGGGTTATAAGAAGATGATTTTTGTAGGTTTCAATGCTCTTAATCCGATAGAAAAAACGGTAATGTCCTACTTTAAAAAACGTGAGGCAGCCGATTTTTATTTCGACTATCAATCGCCCTTGTTGAAGCAAAACGATGATTTTGACAAACAGTATATCAAGACAAACCAATCGGCGTTTCCGTCACAGTTTACATTGGAGGAGGAGGGAAGAGCGGAACACCACATAGAGGTGGTGGCGGTGCCGTCGAAAATTGGTCAGGTAAAAGAGACGTATCGTATTCTTGATAAATTATTTACTGAAAAAAATGATGAGGACGCCTATTTGCGCACGGCGGTAGTTTTGCCCGACGAACAGTTGCTTATGCCGCTTTTATATTCCATTCCGCCGCAAGTGGACACCGTCAATGTAACGATGGGTTTTCCGCTGTCACAAACCCCGATAGCCGGATTTATACAGAAAGTGGTGGATATGCAAAAAGCCGTCCGGCGCTCTAAACAGACCGAAACTATTTATTACAAGCCCGTTTTGGCGTTGCTGCGTCAGCCGTATGTGCAAATGGCTGCGGGCGAAGAAGTGACTAATTTGAAAGCGAAAATTGAGGATAAAAATCTTTTTCAAGTGCCGACTGAACTGTTGCATAAAGGCGAATTTTTAACCCTGCTTTTCAGTAATTGCACTACGGCTGACGGTGCTATTGACTATTTTTCGGAACTTGCGCATTCGCTTGAAAATGTTATTCCGCCCGAGAATAAATTGGACAGGGAATTTCTGTTTTACTACAAAAAATCGGTGAATTTGTTGCGTCTCAATTTGGAAGAGATGCCGATGGATTTGCAAGTGGAAACGGTGTACAAATTATTGCGTCAATTGGTTGGTTCCGTACGTATTCCGTTCGAGGGCGAGCCTTTGGCGGGGTTGCAGGTAATGGGTATGTTGGAAACGCGTCTGCTCGATTTCGATACGGTGATTATCCCTTCGTTCAACGATGATATGCTGCCGCGCAAACAAAGAAATAACTCACTGATTCCCTATGGCATACGAAAAGTGTTTGGTTTGCCGACTTACGAAGATTCCGATGCGGTGTTTTCGTATAATTTCTACCGTTTGCTTCATCGCGCTAAAACCGTTTACCTGATTTATGATTCGCGCAACAACAAAGTTAAAAACAGCGAAATAAGTCGTTTTTACTATCAACTGAAATACCTTTACCAAGTGCCGATGAAAGAGCGGACTGTGACTTTTGAAATAGAATCGCGAAAGAAAGAGCCATTGTCAGTTCCCAAGCAAGGCGAAGTTCGGGAAAAATTGTTGCAATATCTAAATCCGAATTCCAATAAAATGCTGTCAGCCAGCTCTATAAACGATTATATCAATTGTCCTTTGAAATTTTATTTCGGGCGTGTGATGGGTTTAAAAGAGGCTGACGAAATGTCCGAAACAATGGAATCGAGCACGTTTGGCAACATTTACCATCAAGTGATGCAACAAATTTACGACGAACATAAAAACAAACTTGTTACGGAGGATTTGTTGACGGAAGTAATGAAAAACACCTACAAAATTGACACATTTATTACCCAAGCTTTTGCCAAGCATTATTTTAAACGACCTAACGATAAAGTGGAATTGACAGGTTACAGTTTGTTGGTGGCGCGCATAGTGCGGAGTTACGTGATGAAAACGCTGGCTTTCGACAAAGAATGTGTGCCGTTTACCTATTTGGAAAGCGAAAAGAATATTTCCAAGCAGTTGGCTTTGTCCAATGGACAAAAGGTGAATGTGAAAGTGCTTATCGACCGCATAGACGAGCGAAAAGGTGTGGTGCATATTGTTGATTACAAAACAGGCGGTATGTTGTTGCAAAAAATGAATTTTCCGAATATGGAAGCGCTTTTTACCCCGTCACCCAATCATCCGAAAGAGGCAATGCAAACGCTGTTTTATAGTCTTGTCTATTCAGATGAAACAAAAAAGCCTATTCGTCCGACTATTTATGCGATACGTTTGTTGAACCAAGGCACCGAACTTTCTTGTAAAAAAGAACCGATACGCGATTTTTCAAAAGTAGCCGATAACTATAAAGAAAACCTTGTCGGCTGTTTAGATGAGTTGTTCGATTTCTCTGAGCCATTTACGCAAGTAGAGAATGTGGAATGCTGTAGATATTGCCCGTTTATTAAAATTTGTCAGCGATAAAAATTTGTCCTTTTGGGCGTAAAAACGTAATTTTGCAACATGTTATATACTACCGATTACTAAAAATAAATAATACAACAATGGATTTAACAAATCGCTTTTTGAAGTATGTTTCGTTTACGACAACTTCCGATGAAAATAAAGAAACAACGCCCAGCACACTGGAACAGATGGTGTTTGCCAACTATTTGGCTGAAGAATTGAAAAGTGTTGGTTTACAGGATGTTGAGTTGGATAAAAATGGTTATCTAATGGCGACATTACCTGCTAACACCGACTCTGTTTTGCCGACTATTGGGTTTATTGCTCACATGGATACGTCGCCCGATATGAGCGGCGAGAACGTAAAGCCTAAAATTATCAAAAATTATGACGGCAACGCTATTTTGCTGAATGCGGAAAAAAATATAGTGCTGTCGCCGGAACAATTTCCGGAACTTCTTCAGTATAAAGGTCAGGATTTGATTGTAACGGACGGCACAACGCTTCTGGGTGCGGACGATAAAGCCGGTATTGCCGAAATAGTTTCGGCAATGGATTATTTGATTAAGCATCCCGAAATTAAACACGGCAAAGTGCGTGTGGCTTTCACCCCCGATGAGGAAATTGGTCGAGGTGCCTCTCTTTTCGATGTCGAAAAATTCGGTGCGGAATGGGCTTATACGATTGATGGCGGCGAAATTGGCGAATTGGAATATGAAAATTTCAATGCGGCATCGGCAAAAGTAACGTTCCACGGGCGCAATGTGCACCCGGGCTACGCCAAAAACAAAATGATAAATTCGATGCTTGTTGCTCAGCAGTTTGCAGCGATGTTGCCACAACGCGAAACACCCGAACATACCGAAGGTTACGAAGGTTTTTACCATTTAATAGCGATGAGTGGCGAAGTGGAACTTTCAACGCTGACGTACATTATACGCGACCACGACCGCAACTGTTTTGAGAGCCGTAAGACCGAAATGCAGCGTTTAGTGGACAAAATAAACACCGAGTTTGGCAATGGCACGGCTACTATTGAATTAAAAGACCAATACTACAATATGAAAGAAAAGATAGAGCCGGTGATGCACGTAGTAGATTTGGCTTACAAAGCTATGGAAATGGCTGAAATTGAGCCGAAAGTAAAGCCCATACGCGGCGGAACGGACGGCGCACAACTGTCGTTCAAAGGATTGCCGTGCCCGAACTTGTTTGCCGGCGGTCACAATTTCCACGGACGCTACGAGTTTGTTCCCATTCAATCGATGCACAAAGCCAAAGAAGTTATTATTAACATTATCAAACTTTTACAGTAAATGATTGGCACAATTGTAAATACGGCAACGGTAATTGTCGGAAGCCTTATAGGAATGTTTTTCAGTAAAGGCATCAAAAACGAGTACCACACGGCATTTTTTCAAGTTATCGGGTTGGTTACGGTCGCTATTGGTGTGGGCATGGTCTATGCCATAGAGCATTTGGTTATAGTCATTATCAGCCTTGTAATAGGCACATTATTAGGTACATGGTGGGACATTGAAAACCAAATAGAGCGTTTTAGCAACTATTTAAAAAAGCGGCTGAAAATCGGTAACGAACGTTTCTCTGAAGGATTAATTACAACCGTTTTGCTGTTTTGCGTAGGCTCAATGACAATTTTGGGTACCATTCAGGAAGGCATGGGCATTTCGTCTGATTTGCTGATAACAAAAGCCATTTTAGACGGTTTTTCGTCCATCATATTGGCGTCTGTTTTTGGAATAAGTGTCTTGTTTTCAGCCATTCCGCTGTTTCTCATTCAGGGCGGACTCACTTTGTTGGCAATGCAATTGGGTGCTTTTATTTCCGATGAAATGGTAGCGGCTTTGACGGCTGTTGGCGGGGTGATGCTGATAGGTTTGGGATTTTCCATTTTAGAAATCAAAAAAATCCCGATAGCCAATATGCTGCCGGCATTGCTGGTAGTAATACTTTTGGTTTGGCTTTATCGCCATTCGGGTATTGCTTTGTAGGTGTCGAGTTTATAACATACTTTGAAAAAACATATTATAAATTATTTATTATCAATTAGTTATAATAAAACACAGATTTTTTTTAAGAATGTTATAAGTTTAATATATACGAATGTTGTATATTTGTGTCGTAAATAAAACGTTAGGCGACATATCTTTGAAAAATTTGTTTATTGAAATGTTTTTGGTGTGCTTTAAGAAATAAGGAATTTGATTTTTTTAATTTTTAAAGAGGGGGTAATATGGTGTTTTCTCCGCTATCGCTCCGAAAACGATTTATTAATGGAAAATAACAAAAAGAACTTATATACTATAAATAACTTTTACTTATAAGGAATAAACTATGACGATAAAATTATCTACATACTACGAAAAATTTGATTCCCAATTTTCAGATTTAGAAACAATTGACTCTTCTTGGTATCAAGAAATTTTAGGTATCACTGCTTTTTGTTCAAAAGCGAAAGCAAAAGATACAAAAGGAAATTTTAGTGAAGAGTATGTCAGAGCAAGATTTGTGTGGAGTTTGATAAATTCTGGAATGTACAACAAAGAGTATATTTGTGTAGAGTTTGGATTTCCAAAAGGAAATGGCGGAAAAAGTCTGAACCCTGATATTGTTGTTTTCAAAAACAAAGATTGGCTACAAGATTACGAACAAGCCAAAGCAAGTAAGAATTTTGCAAAAATTCGTCAAAATGTTTTGGTGATTTTTGAGACAAAGAAAAATAATAAATCTGTAGAAAGTGCTATTGAAAATCAGCTTCGTTCTGCAATGGAGCTCAATACCTCACAAGACAGAATTTTTGGAGTGTATTTTGACGATCAATCGGATATTTTGATTTTCAAAAAAATTGGAAACTCTGAAATTAGGAGATTTAATGAAACAAACGAATTACAGCAAGATGGAATAATTGGTTGGAATTTAGAAAAAAGAGACTTGCTTGTAGATCTGCCAAGTCAACAAGATTTTATTGAAAATAACGAAAGTATTTCTGACCTTGCAAAGTTAAAACTTGATTCTCTTGATGCGATAGATGAAGCAAATTTTAATGATCTGATGAACTCACTTAAAAGGGCAAATGATGGTATTCGTCCAGAAAGTCCACTTCGCGAAATGATCGTAGAATTTTTGACACTTAAAGTTTTTGATGAAAAAAGAAGTAAAAGAGACAAGTCATATTTAGAGTTTTATATTTTACCAGAAGAAAAAAGAAAAGATGGATTAGCTGAAAAAAGCTTTCGCGAAAGAATAAATAATCTCTACAAAGAAGCTCAAAAAGAATATCCAAAAGTACTAGGTAGGGAAAAAAGAATGTTTACTTACGATAGTGAGTTTAGACCTTCAAAAAGTAATGATGAGAAATTTTTAGTAGCACTTGTTGAGACTTTTCAACAAAGAGCAATTTTGAAAGCAAAAAACGAAAGTTTTAATCAAATAATTTTCAACAATTTTGGAAGCGAAGCGCAAAAAGCAGATAAAGGACAATACTTTACGCCAATTCCAGTAGTAAAAAACATTGTAAAACTTTTAAATCCAATCAAAGGAGAGGAACTTTG
>DUQS01000020.1 GCA_012837685.1 Bacteroidales bacterium | reverse complement strand
GCCAAAACAGGGTGCCATAAACGACATCCAATAAGCAAAAACAACTACATCCGGCTGTTTAGCACGAATTTCACGTCCCACTCGAACCCAATTTAACGGATTTACAGAATTTATTTTCCGTGAAATTAAAAGATTTTCAGGAGCTTCCCCCTCCGAAAACTGCGTTTTGCCCGGAAAAAGGAATGACGGATATTGCAAAGTAAAAGTTACAATATCGACAGTATGCCCTTCAGCCTGAAACTGAGTAGCCAAACGCTCGTTAAATGCCGCCAAACCGCCGCGATAAGGATAAGCTGTACCTACTATGGTGATTTTCATAAACCGTAATTTTCCTACAAAGGTACAAAAAAATGACATCAGTACGATTTTATTCCATCTTTAGACCGTTAAAACGGTATTTTTTAGTAACTTTGCATAAATAATTACATAAAAATCGTTTATGCAAGCGATAATTTTAACAACAGGAACAAGAAAACAAAAACATGCGACAGACTAATATTCCAAAAGAAAATCAAACAAATAAGCAACATTACGAATGGAATAAATACGTGTATCTGGGACGTTTTTGCTCTTATTGGCATCAAATAAATGAAATAGACAAGCTTCGTCCAAAATCAGTTCTAATTATTGGAATAGGAGATAATATCGTCGTAAACATACTAAAAAACATGAATTACGAAGTCGCTACTTTAGATATAGAGAAAACGCTAAATCCCGATTATTGTGGTTCCATTTTAGACTTAAAAGAAATATTAGGAAAAAAACAGTTTGATACAATTGTATGTTGTCAAGTTTTAGAGCACTTGCCCTTTTCTTCTTTTGACAAATGTATCGAACTTATGTGTGCCCACAGCAAATCCATCCTCTTATCTTTACCTTATAATGCATTGAATTTATTTGGCGTTTCCATCAGAAGTAGCTTTATCAAGGAAATTTCATTCAATATTAGCATTCCTAAATTTTGGATAAATTTTGACATACATAAGCACGGCAATAATGAGCATTATTGGGAAATTGGATGTAAAAAGACCTCTCTTAGAAATATATATGCGCATATAAACAAGTATATACCTATAACAAAAGCGTATAAAGCCAAGGAAAATACATATCATTATTTCTTCGTCTTAAAAAAAACCTGACATTTATGCATATAGGAATCATAAGCATTATCAATATTGCAGCATTTTCAGATTATTTAGATGTCAAACAAGATGTTTCAGATATCAAATGTTTTTCTGCGACATCTGTGGAGACTTTAGTTTTGGGATTACTAAAATTTGGACATAAAGTAACAATATTTTCTACTGCTAAAGGAATTAAAAAAAAACGTTGCATTCAGGGAGGTAATCTAACAATCTATTTTACACCTTTTCCATACATTACCGGTATCCGGTTCTTTGCGCCACTCATCGTACCGATAAAAATTCGGCAAATGGTATATAGGCACATAAAAGGAATCGACATTTTCCACACCCACTGGTCACACTATCTTCCTATCAAAACGACAATTCCCCAAATTGTAACATTGAGAGATTGGGCAAAAATAATCCTAAAAATGCAACATTGGTATCAGCCTCTTATGGTTGGACAACGCCTAATGTACAGTCTAATGGAAAGCATTGTCTTACATTCGAGCAAGATTAACCTTGTCGCCAATTCAAGTTACATACACAACCTGATACTTCAGAAAACAGGAAGAGATGTTCCTATTATACCAAATGCCGTAGAACAGCGTTTTATTTTAAATACAGAGAAAGAAAGCCCTGAAACATTTCGCATTATTTCCGTTTCTGCCTCAAACGACAAACGAAAAAATATATATACGCTTTTGAAAGCATATAAACTATTCAGAGAAAAACATAATAATTGTGAATTAGTATTAGTCGGAAGTCCTTTCACAAACAATAATCCTACAATTCAAAAATGGAACAACAGTAATTTATTAGATGGAGTCATATTAGCAGGAAAATGTTCTCATGATGAAACGCTAAATTTAATTGAGAATAGTAGTGTTCTTGTTCATCCATCCTTGGAAGAATCCTTTGGAAACACCCTTATTGAGGCAATGGCAAAAAAGACCCCTGTAATTGGAGGAGAACACTCAGGAGCCGTCCCATTTGTTCTGCAACAAGGGAAAGCTGGTTGTTTGTGTGACATAACTTCCCCCAAGAAAATTTGCCAAGCTATTGAAAAAATATTGACAGATAGCCATTACACCCAAAGTATTGTTGATTTTGCCTATTCAGAAGTCAAGCAAAAATACACGCAGGATGTAATTACAGAAAAAACCATCAACTTATACAACACCCTATTACAAAAATAGATTTATAATTTACAAAAACAACTATTCATGAGCGAGCAGCCATTAGTTTCTGTTATCACCGTTACCTATAACGCCAAATCGTATCTTGAGCAGACGATGCAAAGCGTTTTTACCCAAACTTATCCGCATATAGAATATATTATTATAGACGGAGCAAGTACTGACGGCACTTTAGATATTATAAAACGTCACGAAAAAAAAATAGCATTTTGGGTAAGCGAAAAAGACAACGGAATTTACGACGCTATGAACAAAGGTATTCGTGCTGCCAATGGCGAATTGATAGGAATTATAAATGCAAGCGATTATTATGAGCCTGATACCATTAGCGAAGTTGTAAAAGCATATTTACAACATCAGGACGTTGGCATTTTTCATGGTAACATCAATATGCTCAATATGGATGATTCGTTTTTCAAACAAAAAACGGCAGCGAAAGATGTTGACAATTTGTGCGATGGATTTTCATTGTTTCATCCCACTTTTTTTGTTACAAAAACCACTTACAATCAAGTGGGCGCATACGATACAAATTTTAAAATCGCTGCCGATTACGATTTTGCATTACGATGTGCCAATGCCAATGTGAAATTCTTCCATATCGACAAAGTTATCAGTAATTTCCGCGTAGGCGGCATTTCATCAGCAGACAGAAAAAAGTGTCTTGAAGAAAGCAAAAAAGTATTGATAAACAATCATATAGATGAAGAAAAAGCAGATTCTATTTACAAAAAATGGAAAAAACACGATAGAAAAAACCACATTTATCGTACCGTTTACGAGAGTTTGCGTACATTTCTTCCAAATAAATTGATGTCCCGAATAGCCTTAAAATTTTCCGTAAAATAATGCCTAAAATATCTGTTATAATACCCGTTTACAATGCGGCTGAAACCATTGTTCGCTGCATCAATTCGTTGTTGTGTCAAACATTGGACGATATGGAATTTATCCTTGTGGACGACCACGGACAAGACAACAGCATAGAAATTGTCAAGCAACACATTGCGGGACACACGCGCGAAAAACAATTCATTTTTACAGAAACATCTGTCAATTCAGGACCTGGTGTGGCAAGAAACATGGGAATAAAATTGGCTCAAGGCGAATATGTTGCATTTTGCGACAGCGACGATTGGGTGGAACCTATCATGTATGCCACGCTCTACAAACAAGCCTCCGAACACAATGCTGATATCTGTTGTTGCAACGCTCTGCAAGAAAAAAAGGGCAAAACCACTTTATTAAAAAATCCGAAACTGCCCAACGGTCTCTTTTTCGTTTCAGACAAACAATCGTTTTTAGTAGATTACACATCGTATTTCACAACTTTCGTCTATAAACGCATATTTTTGACCAAATCAGGCATTCTCTTCCCTGCCGAACGCAGCGCAGAAGACAGTTATTTTCTTTTGTGCTGTTTGTTATATGCACAACGCACGGCTCAAACTGACCAACCGTTCTACCATTACCTATTGCAGGATAACTCTTTAAGTCGGCAAGTTAATGCCACACGTTACCTTCAAAAATTGTCCGTTGCCAAGCGTATTTTAGATGATTCAAAAAAACATGGTTTTTACGACAACTATCGCCACGAATTAGACTACATCTATCTGAAAAAAGGTTACCTTATGGCAACGATGAACTATCTTTGGAATGTGCAGAAACCACAAATTGACGTCATTAACAAAATTAATCGTACTTTGACAGAAAATGTACCTGACTACACTACTAATCCCTATTTTTTGAAACAACCGCCACTTCGCATATTGATTTTTTTATTGCATAAAATGCCGCGCACTGCCACAAAATTAATACCGATGATTATCAACATTTTCAATATAACAGTGTGATTATGAAATCCGAACTTAATAGCATACGCCTTAAAATATTTACTCGTTCATTTGATTTGCGGTTATATAGTTATGCACGCGAACTTTTTCGTTGTTTCAACGTTCCTATTGTTCGACTGACAGACCAAACTGCCGACGGCTATTTTTACACGATGTTGAAAGATACGGAATGCGATGTTGCCATTAACATTGATGAAGATGCGTTTGTAGTAAACCCCGAAGCGGTGATTGACTTAGTTGAATTTGTCATTGCAAACGGTTATGCCAATGCCGGTTGTCCGGACGGTGGTGGCGGTTGCCCTCGCGGTGGCAATCCCATTGTAACCAATCCGTTTTTTAATGTATTGAACTTGAAATTAATCCGTTCTAAATTTTCAAAAGAAGCCGTAAAACAATTTGATTACAAGTCTGTTGTAAAAGAAATGGAAGATAAATTTCCGAAAGAAATTCTATTTTCAGGGCACAATTTTAATCGAACGGATTACGAACCGTACTATCCGTTTTTTTTCTGGTTGGCTTATAATTTTAAAACCTACTATTTGTTAAGCGAAAAACACGCTGACGGCATTTCTACCATTCTTTACAACCAAAACCGCGTTGCTATCTGTTACCATTCGTGGTTAGCGCGTTTTTATACAACGTCATCTTTTGTTGTAAAATATTTTCAGAAAGGCGCCGGAAAACAAAAGCAACGCATAGACAATCTTATCGACGAAACCTACGCTGTACGCCAAATGAACAAACCTCGTTTTTCTTATCGTGATAACTTCCGTTTCAGTACAGATAAAATGCTCCGTTGGTCTATCAAAATTCCACAACGTATCATGGGATGGCCACGCAAATGGGCAAAATGGTACCGTCGTTGGCAAGAAAAAAACAGATAAAACTATTAAATACCTATTAATTTATTGGGAATAAAACGGCATTTGTCCAAAACAAAGCAATAGCAAGAACAAAACACAAACACCACAACAGAAGTAACAAGCGGCACTACGGCAAGTGGCAAATAATGTTGTATGCCCAAATGGTACAATAAGCCAATAACCATAACGTGAGACAGATAGATGGCAAAACTATACCGACTGATTTGGACAATGCCCACTTGCAACCAATGTGGCAAGCGGTAATCAATAGAGACAAAAAAGAGAAATAAACAGAGAACTTCTAACACTTCGATAGGTGTTACCTTCCAACCTTGCATGGACAATACCACATTCAATGCGTAGGTTACGCAAAAACCGATACCTCCAAGCAAACGATTGAGCCGTTTATTCGGCAAATATTGAATTATATAAAATCCTACTAAAAAGTAACCCACATAAAGATATGCCGAAAATCGGTAATAACGCACCAAAATAAATTCGGGAGTAATTAAACACAACAACTGCCAAATAAACCACAAACAGATAACATATTTCAGTACATTGCGCGATGCGGGAGCTGAAAAAGCTCGTTGAAACAAAGGTGTCAATAGATAAAGACCTATTAACATGAACATAAACCAATAGACGGAATTTATTTTGTTTCCAAAGAAATAGGGAACATAACACAGCAAGGCTTCCTTCAGATTATGAACATCATCATATCTACCTAAAAAACAAGAAATTACATAAACAATCGTAGTCCAAAAAACGAATGGTAAAAGGATGCGGGTAAAACGTTTTTTTAAGAAAAGTTTCACAGGCATTTCTTTGCGCAAAAGTAACGAACCCGAAATCATTACAAACAACGGCACACCGATAATCGCAAACCTGTAGAAATGATATTGCATACCGTCAGCAGCGGAATCTAAACCTAACATACTCCAACTGTGCTGCAAAATCACCAAAAAAATAGCCACAACACGCAGCAAATCCAACTCTATTATCCTGTTTTCGGATGCCATAGTAACCTCAAATCTACTTCAACAGATTAAACAAGACGCCAAAACTGAGAGAAATATTTTGGTTACTGGATTTTCGAAATTCATCGGAAGCAGTATTGGGAAACATATCACTCAAACCAAAATCGTAGCGTGCTTCTAATTGATAAATGCCTGCTTTGGTCTGAAATTCAAAACCCGTTCCGAAACAAATACCGTAATCGAAACGTTTAGGAGCTTTATACCGTTCAGAACCCTGTTCGTCAGTAGGAATGGGAAGTTCAGCTATATTCGGTGCTTTTTCACCCACAAGAACACCAACTTCAGGCCCAAGGTTAAAAAACCAACGAAACGCTTTTTTACCGAACCAAATGTGGGTCATAAAGGGAACTTGCAAGTAGTGAAGTGTTCGTTGGTAGTTGTATCGGGGTTCTTTCCAACCGCGTTGGAGATAATTTATTTCAGCTTGCACTCCAAAATATTTTTCCGAAATATAACGGCAAGCCACACCGCCTTGTGCCCCAAACAACATATTGGAAGGCACCGATGGCGAAAACGAAACAAACGAACCGATACCGCCAACACGAACCCCTAAAGCCACTTGTTCACGCAATGGAACTTGTGCGACTGCGCACCCCACTCCACTTATTAACGCAATGATTATAAATAATTTACGAATACTCATTTTTCAATAATTAGCATTTGTTTTCCGTTATAATGGAAGAGATAATAATTAAGATTTATCCATTTTTTCTGGTT
>DUQS01000019.1 GCA_012837685.1 Bacteroidales bacterium | reverse complement strand
TTTAGTCCAGTAATGCTAACACGTGACCATCTTGATCGATAGTTATCTGTTTGAATATTGTAGGTAATACGGGATTACCATTTTTATCAAACAGACCATATTTATTCTCTGTTGTTCGCACTCGGAATTGGTTGGTAGTTCTATTGTATGTGACATGCTTATAAAGGCAAGGAATCACTATTTGACCATTGATATCAATATAACCTCTCAATCCTTCAGTTGATTTTACAGGAATGAGCTCCTGATATCCAAGTACTAATATCTCTGCATAGATTGGTTCTACAATAACTTTACCATCAGGTTTCATCAATCCAAACTTTTCATCTTGGTAGAATGCTAAACGATTTGAAGCAACCCACATACAACGCCAATAAGGATAAGGTAGAGAGTCATCATAAGTTGCAGAATAATTGGTATGATGGAGTATTTGTTCCTCCTCATCAATAATTACTAGTTTGCCATTTACTTTAGCAATGGCGTAACCAGCTTCAGTAAATGGTTGCAAAAATTCGTAATGTCCTTTAGTAATGCGTTTCTTTTGTGCTGATAATAGAAAATACTCCCCATTGAGCGCTACGGCCACGGATTTGTCTTTTGCTTTTGCTCCAATTAATAGTCGTACATCTTCTACCATGGAATAGCTTGTTTCTAATTGTTCGTTCAAAACAAGCCAGCAACGATCTGATTTTTTTAACCAATAAGTCTCTGCAAAATAGATGATACGCTCATAAATAGCTGGTAATAGAACTTGGTAGTTACTATCGCAAATTCCGAACTTTTTATTTTCTTCTAGATTACTTGTACCGTTTACATGTTCGTAGAAAATACAATGACCGTTACTACCATTGTAATCAATCATGATTGGTAGAATTTCATTAAGATTGGTGTCAAAAGTTGCATGCGTAAAATCTTCTTTTGTTAGATCAAACAAATGGTCGTTTAGCGCAATAACTGACATGTAGTCTTTAGCTGGAAAAATAATTTCTCCATTGCGTTTTATAATACCTTCTTTATTGTCGGAGGTACGATAGACGCCATACTGATTTTTAAAATCCTTCACCGAAATGAGATTTTTCACTTGAGATACATTCATAAGCATAATAATTAGGTTTAATTTTTAAAATAAATAACTGTCAATATAAGCGGTTTAAACCGCAAATTGGAGTATTTGAAAAAACCTATATTTGATTATCAATTAGTTACGATTTTGTGTAAATTGGTTTTGACGCTTTTTTAACAGAAAACTATGGGAAGATATTTTGAAAGTGCAACAATTAAACTCAATAAGGGGTAGGGATAGCATATACAAAAAAGAGCGAGATAATTTATCTCGCTCTTTTTTTGCTTTGCGGAAGCTGGGGGATTCGAACCCCCGGTTTTTCCCACTAGAAATCCATCTTTTTTAATACGCTGACTATTAATATTTTACAAATTCACTAAACGACTTTTTTACGTTTTTGCTGTGGCAAATCTGTGGCAAATCTGTGGCAGTTCGGCTTTTCATGCCTACATTTTTCGTCTATTTTTACCTACTCCAGCCCCCCCCACTTTTCGATAATTTTACCTTCAATATACTCAACAACTTTTAAATTTGGCTATACCCATTTTTAACTCGTTCATCCAGTAACTTGATCTGAACTTACAACACATCCAAGTTGCCAAAATAATAGTGCCGGTTTTCAAAACTCAACTTATTAATGGTGCCACCCACTCTATTCCTATATCTCATGAAATTTTTTATAGTTGTAGCTCTGAAAAAATTTTCAAAGATACATAATTTTTCAAATATAACAAAATAACACAAAAAAATGAAGCGTTTAAAAGAGTGCGGGTATAAAAAAGACGCTAACGGACGGCAATATGGCATGAAGCGGATTGCGAGTGATTTCCTATCAAGTTACACAAAGGTTGAAGCGGGCTACAACCATTCAATAACCTACTGTCTCGGCAATTTTTTATACCGCGTGTTACCAGCTGGCATTTTATTCTTTAAAATGTTGCATCAAAATATCCTCAAAGTTATATAACCCATGACTTTTTTTTGTCAAATTTTCTGCTACAAATAAAACTCCGTTTCCAAAAGCTTCTCTAGATATTGATTCATGAATCAGTCTGACAGTTTGGTATGGAAAACCAAATACAATCTCATGTTTTCCTACAATTCCACCTACTCGAATCGAGTTTATCTCAGATTCACCTAAATCTAGTGCTTTTGCAATTTTAATGGCCGTTCCTGAAACACCATCTTTCCCTTTAAAATGCTCTTCGATTATTTCAATGTCAACCCAAGGAGCGATTTTCTTTAGAAATTTTGCAGCAAATAATAAGTAATTTACACCCAAAGTTATATTCGGACTCCAAAACACAACAGTCTTTTCAGCCAATTCTTTTAGTAATTTTTTTTCATCCTCTTTATAATGTGAAATTGCCGAGATTATTTTTATTTTCCTTTCACTAGCTGATTTCCCATATAAATAGATTCCAGTTTTAGACGAAAAATCAATAATTGCATCAACAGGATGCCTGTCAAGCAATTCGTCTATTTCAATTTTTGATGAAGAGTAGATTAATCCTGGTTCATCAGATGGTATACCTAAAAACTCAGGAACACTTCTATGTTCCAATTGTGCACTTTGTCTTAACACCCATTCTAAAGAATATTCTTTATTCTGAAGTATGACTGATGCAACTGCTTTTCCTGTTTTTCCAAATCCAATTAATCCAATTCTCATTATTTTTCGATTTTTATGATTGCAATGTTTTTTTCTTTATGCTTGCTGGTAACGGTTCGGGTATTGCCGAAGGCGGGGATTTTTAGCACAAAAATTCAATCGAAGAACGAAAGCTGAACCTCGCACAAATGTCCAATCGAAGCCGTTCAGCCCCGCTTTTGGCAATACCTTGTTGTAGGCAGTGCATTTTATGTTTCTGTCGTTGCATTTAAGAACATTTTTCAAAATTCGCCAATCTCTTTTGTGAAAATATTTTCTTTTGTAATATATCTGTCGTAGAAGAAGAAAGCAATATTTATTAATAGTAAAGTTATAAATCCTGCAATTCCTGTCACCCCATTTGTAAGGTCATTGCCTCCAACAAGATACAAAACGCCAATTCCTGCAATGGCATTCAGAGTTCCGTGATAAATCGCTGCTGTAATTACTGATTTCGATTTTATTACAATGTAAGTTATTACAGGCGAAAGCAGAATACACCAAATAGTCATCATTCCAACGCCTGTTATGGGGTGTTGCGGATAATTGTGTCCAATAAGAATGAGTGGAAAATGCCACAAGCCCCATATAAATCCTGTAATCAATGAAACAGACAAAAATTTCTTGCCTTTTAATGCTTTAAGCAGATAACCACGCCAACCGAGTTCTTCACCAAAGGCAAAAAAAGCATTTATTGTGCAGCCTGCAATAATTACTTGTACAAGGTTTATCAATAAAAAAACAACAGGCGGAAATTTTGATAACCGTTCTGCAACAAGTGTTGCTTGTTCAGCAGGTAAACTCGAAAGAAGCCCTTCGTAGTTAACCGAAAAAGAAACATTCGGAAAGAATAAATTTATCCCTAATGTTATAAACGCATAGAGAATAGGGATTACTCCTGCCACAAGAAACCAACGGTTGAACCGAAAAGAAATATTAAGATTGCTAAACAGTTTTTCCTTATGAAGTTTTTGAAGAATTATTACACAAATAGCGGGCAGTAGCATATAAGTTGCAGCAAAGACTGTATACGATAATCCTTTCGCTTCGTGTAAACCAAGTCCAATTGCCACTCCTGCTATTGTCCAACTCACAAGACAAGTTAAAACGATAAATTGAATTCCTTTTTTCATTTCTGAAAATTATAATGTTCTTGTCAGAACGGTTTAATTTCTGTTCTATTTTCAAGTTTCTACTGCACTGTCTCCGCGCATTGCCTACAACGGTTGGCGGTATGGCGTTCGGGCGGGATTGCACAAATGCTCGCGCGGGCGCGAAACGTCCAAATTCCGACAAAACTTTCTGCGGAAATGCGTCCCGCCTGACGCCAAACCGCTTGTTGTATGTAGGCCTTGCACTCCGCTTTTTTTCTTCCATTTACCTTGTCAGTACGATTACACCAACTATTATTAATGCTATTCCTGCTATTTTCGTTACGGTTATCGCCTCATTCAAAAATAAATATCCCAAAATCAACGTAAAAACATAACCCAAACTTACTAATGGATATGCTTTGCTCAATTCCATCTTCGACAACACATAAAACCACAAAAGCAAACTCAAACCATAACAAAATAATCCGCTCCAAAGATGCAAATTTGTTATGCCCGATTTAATTATTTCGGAAATGCTTTTTGAGTTTTCCGAAACCACATTTACTCCCATTTTTAGAAAATATTGAGCGATTGCGCCAAGAATTATACTTACTAATGCTGCGACATATTGCATTTTACTTAAATTTATTATAAAAACCTTCGTCCGCAAAGTTAATCAATTCTTTATCCCCACGACTATCTCCGTAGGCGATAAATTTGTAATCTTTTCTGTCGGGGAACATTTCTAATAATCGATTAACTTTCTCTTGTCCGTAACAGTTTTTTGTCAAAAACCGCCCTGTCAACAAACCATTTTTGTCAGTTTCTATTTTGGTTGCAAAAACTATTTCAACATCCGTTTTTTCTGCCCAAGGTTTTATCCAATTTTCGATGGACGCGCTGATGATTACGATTTTATCGCTATTTTCTTTGTGTAATTTTATTGTTTCCATTGCTTTGGGGCGTACTATTTTGTCGATTTCAAAACTAAATCTGTTTCCCCATTCATCAAACAGCTTGATAGATATACTTTTATAGAAATAGGAAAACAATTTTTGTTTCGCTTTCCAATTCGGGTACAATTTCAATTTCATTGCCACAAGCAAAGGCGAAAAAAGGAAAAAGCCGAAATAAAATTGCCTTTTCCCTTTGCTGAATTTTATAAATTCGAGTAAAGTGTCTTTTCGGGTTATGGTGCCGTCAAAATCAAAAACGGCAATTGTTTCTCTCGTCATAAGTAAATGATTATAAGGAATGAGACAATCCAACCCGCAATGCAAAACTGTATAAATCTGTCTTTCAGCAAAATGGTTGTCGGGCTTCCGCTTTTCAAATCAACAATCGTAATCTGCAAATAACGAATAATGCCCACCAACACAAAAATTGCCGTAATGTAAATATTTCTGCTATGAAATCGTTCAATCACATCGGGCGAAAGCGTGTACATAATATACGCAATAACGGTAACAGTGGAAACAACCGTCATTACTTGGTTCATAAAATCAAGATTGTAGCGGTTCGTGTTTTTGCGAGGCGAAACGCCTGTATTTTGATACAAAACCACATCATCGCGCCGTTTGGCAAAAGCGAGGAACAACGCCAACAAAAATGTCATTATTATAATCCACTCCGAAAGCCAAATGCCTGTGGCTGTTCCGCCCACCAAAATCCGCAACACAAACCCGATAGAAATAACTATCACATCTACAATCGCATAGCGTTTCAATTTTACACAATAAGCAATGTTCATCACAAAATAAAAGACAATCAACCCCATTAACGAAAATTTTTCCGCACCGCCAAAGAGAAAAAGGATAGACAGTGACAATGCAAAACAAACCGTCATAACGGCGTAAGCCGTTATAACAGAAATTTTACCTGATGCAATTGGTCGTTTGCATTTTTTCGGGTGCTGTCGGTCGACTTCTACATCGTAAATATCGTTGAAACAATAAATCGAACTTGCCATAAATGAAAATGCAAAAAATGCAACGACACATTGCAACAACAGATTGACATTCAATAATTGTCCGCTAAAAAACAGCGGCAAAAAAATGAAGAGATTTTTTGCCCATTGTTCGGGACGGAGGAGTTGTATGAAGGATTTGAACGGCATTGCTGTTAAAATAGATTAAGGAAGAAATCAAATAATGTCATCAAAATTCCTTTTATTTTCAACTTGATTAATATTGTCGATGAGAATGATAAAATATTATATATCATGGTATTGTAAATAGCACTATCAAGAATAAATGTACAATTCGATATTCCAATGAACAGCATAAGCAACACGAGTGTCGTTTTTCTTGGAAACAATATATTTGACAAACAATTATTTAAGCAGTTAATAAATTTAGCAAAGAAAGAAGGAATTAATTTTTCTATTTTATCCGTAGGAACGATTAAAAATATAGCGAAAGAACTTGCTATCCAATAAAAAAATAGTCTAATCCAATCCCATGAAAGCAATGAAAATACAGGCGATAAGCATAATAATTGAAAAATGAGGATGGAAGATAATATCGTTTTATGCTTATTCGTCAAAATGGTTTTGTTTTTTCTAAAAGCGAACAAAGCATTAGTAGAAATATAATAAACGACAGGAAAAGTAATAGCCCAAATCAATAAGGATAAAATTCTCTTGTTAACTGCCAAAAAATTTCCTGTAAAATGAAATTCAAAAGCCCACTTACTTGTCCAACCAAGGCTGCTTATTGCTGCAGCGTTCCAATGATCAACTTCTGATGACGTTTGATTTGCAATGATGTGCCAAGAGTTCCAAATAGCCTGTGCCGTTTCTTGATTACCGTGATAAAGTAAAGTTAAAAGAAACGCAAAGATACTTGGGAATAAAAAAAGAAAAGAAACAGAAACTGATTTGAGAATTCCTTTGTTTTTATATTGATTAAAAAGCAACAAGAACAATACGGGCAAAGCAAAGAATGCAAAAACCTCGTGGCTTAATATGATAAATATAGCCAAGATATTGATAAATAGAAATTTTATTATCATGGATAAATTTTCTTTTCCGTATATCCAAAGAATAGGGATAAAAAAACAAAGAAACAGATAATCTTTTCTAACCCAACAATTACTTAAAATTCCCATTCCCAAAAAGAAACACAACGGCAAAATATACAAAGAGTAGCCTTTTTTCAAAAAAGCTCTAACAAAGAAAATGCAAACAGCAACAAAGCAAATCAGACAAAAGATTTTTATTGTCCATTCTATATTAATATTGAAGTTTTTGGCAAAGAAAAACAATATTTCACCTGTCAAACCACGGCGAACAAAACCACCTTGATAGTTGATTAGATACTCGGAAATTTGCCAACTTTCATAGCTGTAAGTTGAGAATATTTCTTTTGTAAATCTATACAACAATGATAGCAAAAACAAAATAAAAGCCGCATTTAAAAGAGTTTGCTTGATGTTGTTCTTGTCGAAAAATGTTTGTGTTTTTTTTAAAATGGGATTTGTCATATTTCTACGGTATTTTCAAATAATCAGCGTGGGCTAATTCCTCCTTACTTCTACCGAATAGCCCGACCAAAGGCTGAAAAAGAAAGTAAAGAGAAACACTATATGTTTTTATGTTATGTTCTTAAATTTCTGTTTTCTATTTCTATCTGTTAAAATTATTTTTTTATAAAAATATGCAAAATTTTCAAAAAGTTCATTTTCCGCTTCTGTGCTTTTGATTTGCTGTCCAACTGTACCAAACCTTTCGAAACGCGTTTTTTTCGCTTGATGTTCGCACTGTCGTTCACGGCTTACATACAACGGTTTGGGGCTTGGCGATGTTTTTTTGTGAGGGGATTTGATGCACAAAAGTTGAATACAAGCACTACTGTTCATTATTGCACTAATATTGAATGAAGCACTGTCGCCCCCGAACAAAAAATATAGCCAAACCCCTGTTAGCTACCGTTTTTTTCTTCGTGTCGGGAAGCGGGGTCATTTTCCATACTTTTCTTTCAGTTCAAGTTTCTTAATTCGTGAACTAATTGCTCCCTCGTTTCGCCCAAATATTTGTGCAAGTTCTTTCACTTTTTTACCCTCGCAAAAAAGTAATTCAAGTTTGTTGTCGTCCTCTGCCGTCCAAGGCAAATATGCCTGTTTATACGTTTCTCTAATTTTTTCTACTGAATACGTTTTACCGTCTGTCTTTTTTGGCTCTTTAAGTTCTTTGAATTTTGTCAGCGATTTTTTTAATGCTTCAACAAAGTCTTTTAGGTCTTCGTCAAATACCATAAGTCTGTGATGTTCAAAGCCAGAAGTGGTCTTTTTACTTTCGGAAATTTTCAGATACAAGTCGCCTTTCTCACTTTTCTTGATGTCAAAAAAGTAAGTTCGTGAACCTTTGGTAATTTTGTAACTATAAATTTCGTTTTCAGCCATTATTTTCTTGTTGTTTTAACTTGGCAAGTTCCATAGTTTGAAATTGCACCTTACCTTTTAGACGTCTAATATATACCTTCTTTTTCTCTTATCTTGCCTGTGAAAGTACCTGAATAATCATTCTTATATATGACAATCTTGTCAAAATTAGGTTTCCCCACTTGTATTTGTCCAGAAGAAAAAACATAGAGATAAACATTCTTCAGAGTTTTTTTCCAAACTATTTTACCGTTCACATCTACAATAGTGACTTTTACTCTGTATATGTCTGAAATGAAATAATCTGGCGATATAGATTTCAGAGTTACTTTTACATTTTCATATTCTTTTCCCTCAATATCCATTATTGATACATTACGTTCAATTTCAGTATTGGTCATTGGCTTCGCTGTTTCTTGAGAAAAAAGACTTGTAGTAAAGTTAAAGAATAGAAAAATCAGTAAAATTCTTAGTTTCATAAATATTGCTTTAGTTGATAACGTTTCTATTTTATTTTCAAATGTAAATTTATACTTTCTCCGTTCGTATTAGAGTTGCCTGTTTTGTGGTCAGTCCCTAAAATGGTAGCTAACGTTTTGGGCTTGGCGCAGTGGCGGATTTCGGAGCACAAAACTGTCAATACACCACAAAAGTTGATGCGAGATAGAATGTTCAATTAACCACTTCACCCGCCATTGAGCCAAACGCCTGTTATGCCTTGTGTTTCTATTCACTTTTGTCAATTAAGTCTTCAAATCGTCTCGAAACGTGTTTGTTTCCAAGATTTAGTCTAATATGCTTGTCATTTCTTAAGTCTTCAATGAAAGGTGTCACTCGTTTATTATCTTCTCTAATTATTCTAGTAATTATTGGAGCTGCACCATTACTGAAAAATACTGGTCGGTAACCGCTATTTGGTCCATAACTTGGTTCTCCTATATAGAATATTACTAGTAGTTTCAAAATATCCTTATATAGCTCATCAGGACAGTATCTAAGTCCGCCAATATCTTCTAATGTTGAACAAATTTTAGTTTGTTTGTTCCAATCTGACCTAGCTGAATTTAAATCATCCTTTAACAAGCCATAGAAATCCTTTATTCTTACTTTCTTGAAATAACCAATAGCACCGCAAGCGTGTCCAATTTTGGCGGTTTTAAGGTCTATTCCATTTTTTCCTAGTCTTCTTTCAATTATAGCTGCAATTTCAATCGTAACTGTGTTTGTTGTAATTGGTTTTATATGTCTCATTACTTCAACACTGTTTTCTCTTACTATATCAGGCTTGCTATCATCAAAAGCATATGAAACAAGTAGTTCAGTAATTTCTTTTTGTCTTAAAGGTGGAGCATTGTTGTAATCTTCTAAAAACTCTTCCGATATGGTTACGTTAACTGGGTTCTCAATTAGTTGCTTGACATCTGTAATTTTCAGCAACTCCATAGGGTCTTTCGATAGAACAATGTCAATGGTTGATTTGAAAATGTAAAAGCAATCTTCTAAAACCGCTTCATATTCATTGTCTTCGTGTTCTAAATCTCTCCGTATTTCGTAGCATCTATGAATTCTTCTCCATTCAGGACGAGTAAGAATACCAATTCGATAAGCTAAGTCAATTGTGTTGGATGTCGAATACCTAAAAATATCTTCTTCTTTGTTTATCGGTGGTAGTTTGTAATTCTGTGCAACTTCCTTGGCTAAATCAACACCTAACACAAAGATTTTTTCTTTAAGGTCGTGTGTTGCCGCATTAAAAAGTCGTTGGCAAGCACTACTTGCATCAACAGGTAAAAGTCTTTCAACTCGGTTGATTAAGTCTTTCCCTTGCCAAGCTGGTCGGATTTTACCCAATAGGTCTTGGATTCCGCTTTTTTGAATTGGGGATTGTCCCGAAGGCACTATTTCATAATTTTCTTCCATTGTGTCGTCTTTTTAACATAAGGCATAACATCTGTGTATGTGCGACGCTGTCGCACTTATTTTACAATTATGTTATCCTGTTTATTTGTTATCCAATTGATATTCAATAAAATGATTTTTTTGTCAAATTTTATTTTGTCGCACCTATCC
>DUQS01000018.1 GCA_012837685.1 Bacteroidales bacterium | reverse complement strand
CATAAGTTTTTACTTCGTCGCATGCGGTAAATGCTACAAGTGCCATACTTATAATGGCTGCTTTAAAAATTAGTATTTTTTTCATGGTTTTTAATTGTTTAAATTGTTTTTTTAATATTTTATACCAATAAAGTAATGGACAAAGGTACAATTTTATATGAATTAAAAAAGAGTTTTAGTCAAAAAAATGTAATTTTATAGCGTGAAAAGTAAAATAGCCCCTTCAAAACAGTATTGCAGTAGTTAAGAAAAATTTTGGGTGACAAATTTTTGTTTGCCACCCAAAAAATTCTGTTAGTGTAAGGAACTCTTTTTTCCTTTGAATCACACTAATTTTTCCAATTTTGCAATGTTTTTGTCAATCAGTTCTTGCGGCACTTCGTAATTACCGAGTTGTCCCGACAAATATTTGTCGTATGAAGCCATGTCGATAAGTCCGTGTCCTGAAAGGTTGAACAGAATAACTTTTTCCTTACCTTCTTCTTTAGCTTTCAATGCTTCCTGTATGGCGGCAGAAATAGCGTGAGTCGATTCCGGAGCGGGAATGATGCCTTCTACTTTAGCGAAAAGTACGCCTGCAGCGAAAGAATCCAACTGTTTTATATCAACGGCTTCTATCAAATTGTCTTTGATAAGTTGGCTGACAATGGAGCCTGCTCCGTGATAGCGCAATCCGCCTGCATGTATATCTGCCGGTTCAAAATCGTGTCCTAAAGTGTACATCGGAATTAGTGGTGTAAAACCTTCCGTATCGCCAAAGTCATAATTAAATTCTCCGCGTGTGAGTTTCGGGCACGAAGCGGGTTCTGCCGCAACGAAACGTGTCGTTTTGCCTTCCGTAAGGTTGTGGCGCAAAAACGGAAACGCTATGCCGCTGAAGTTGGAACCGCCGCCAAAGCATCCGATAACAACGTCAGGATAGTCGCCTGTCATTTCCAATTGTTTTTCGGCTTCCAAACCAATAATTGTTTGGTGCAGAATAACGTGATTGAGTACGCTACCTAAACTGTAACGGGTGTCGGGATTTTTTATAGCCACCTCTACGGCTTCGGAAATAGCCATGCCAAGAGTGCCAGATGTGTTGGGGAACTTGCGACGCAAACGACGACCTATTTCGGTTTGGTCGCTTGGCGAGGCAAACACTTGTGCGCCATAGGTGTTCATTACCGATTTGCGGTAAGGTTTCTGGTCGTAGCTCACTTTTACCATAAACACTTGCAGGTCTAATCCGAAGTGTTGGCAAGCTATGCTGAGTGCGCTGCCCCATTGTCCTGCGCCTGTTTCTGTTGTTATGTGCTTGATACCTTGAATTTTATTGTAGTAAGCTTGCGGTATCGCCGAATTCAGCTTATGCGACCCTACGGGGCTGACGCTTTCATTCTTGAAATAGATTTTTGCAGGTGTGTCGAGCGCTTTCTCCAATCCCGAAGCCCTAACCAAAGGCGTTGGGCGGTAAATTTTGTAAAGTGTTTGCACCTCTTCGGGGATATCGATGTAGCGTTCTTGGCTAAATTCTTGTTCTACAGCACCTTTTGCAAAAAGAGCTTCCATTTCTTCGGGTTTCAACGGCTGTTTGGTAGCAGGGTTGAGCATCGGTAGCGGTTTGTTTTTCATGTCCGCTACTATATTATACCATTGTGTCGGCATTTCATTTTCCGGCAACATTATTTTTTTTGTTGTTTTCATTGTTATTGTTTTTTTATTGTTTTGATTGATTATTTAATTTTAATTAATTAATTTTTTTGCTGTTTTTTTTTACAAAAATGGTCGCCATCGCAGTAGTGTACGCCGCAACCAATAAAGTATGTATAATATATGTAATAAAAAATATCTATTCATGATGTCAAAAAAAAGAAAAACCGCAGGAGGAAATCCTACGGTTTGTTTTGTTATAGTGTATATGAAACATAAGCAAACGATGACCCTCCGTTTTTTAAATTAACGGCTGCCACCACCAATATTTTAAACCTGTTTGCAACATTGTGTTTTGAAATTTGCTGCAAAGTAACAACTAAAATTTGAATCCTCCAAATTTTTTGTGTTTTTTTTTACTGCGAAGGCTAAAAATAGTTCTAAACTCCTATGATAATGGTCTTTTTTAACCAATGCGTCAAGCTATTTTTAACAAAAATGTCATTTTGTCTTTGTTTGAATTATTTTGTGTCAAAATTGCAGTGTTTCGTGGCGGGCATAATTGTTGTAATAAGTTTCGTGACAATTAAAAAGAGAAATAAACGAAACCTAAACAATTAATAATATGAACTTTAACAAATTTACAATTAAATCGCAAGAAGTCGTTCAACGGGCTGTTGAATTGGCTTCTCAAAATGGTCAACAAGCCATTGAAACGCCGCATTTATTGAAAGCCGTTATCGAAAAAGGCGAAAATGTGGTGCAGTTTCTGTTTGGTAAAATGATGGCGAACCAACAAGCGTTGTTGAGCGTAGTTGACAGCCAAATAGCCTCATTGCCCAAAGTGAGTGGCGGTGAACCTTATTTGAGTCGCGAAACAAACGATGTGTTGTTGCGTGCCGAAGAGTTGGCTCAAAAAGACGGGGACGAATTTGTCTCTTTGGAATACATTTTATTGGCGTTGGTCGATAAGCGCAATGCCGTGCAAAAATCGCTTCAAGATGCGGGCGTGAATGTTAATGGTTTGCGTGCTGCTATTGCCGATTTGCGCAAGGGAAGCAAGGTAAAAAGCCAAGGTGCGGAAGCAACTTACCAATCGCTCGAAAAATACGCTATCAACTTGAACGAACGCGCTCGCAGCAGCAAACTCGATCCGGTTATCGGGCGTGACGAAGAAATACGTCGCGTGTTGCAAATTTTGAGCCGTCGTACCAAAAACAATCCTATTTTGATTGGTGAGCCGGGCGTGGGAAAAACTGCCATAGCTGAGGGTTTGGCGCATCGTATTGTGCGCGGCGATATACCCGAAAATCTGAAAACCAAACAGATTTTTAGTTTGGATATGGGGGCGCTGGTGGCAGGCGCCAAATACAAGGGCGAATTTGAAGAACGTCTTAAAGCTGTTGTAAATGAAGTGATTAAAGCCGAAGGCGAAATTATTTTGTTTATTGACGAAATTCACACGTTGGTAGGAGCCGGCGGCGGTGAAGGTGCTATGGATGCTGCCAATATTCTGAAACCGGCATTGGCGCGTGGCGAACTGCGTGCCATCGGTGCAACTACGCTGAACGAGTACCAAAAATATTTTGAAAAAGACAAAGCACTCGAACGGCGTTTCCAAATTGTGCTGGTAGAAGAACCCGATGAGGCAAGTACGATTTCCATTCTTCGCGGACTGAAAGAACGCTACGAAAATCACCACAAAGTACGAATTAAAGACGATGCAATTATTGCTGCGGTTGAACTTTCGAGCCGCTATATCAGCGATCGTTTTCTTCCCGACAAAGCCATCGACCTTATGGACGAGGCTGCCGCTAAATTGCGTCTGGAAGTCGATTCTGTGCCGGAGGAATTGGACACTATTGATAGAAATATCAAACAGTTAGAGATTGAACGTGAAGCCATTAAGCGTGAAAATGATACGCAAAAAGTGGAACAATTGTCAAAAGAAATTGCCGATTTGAAAGAAGAAGGGCAGAAGATGCGTGCCAAATGGAGCAGCGAAAAGGCTTTAATCGACAAAATACAGCAATCGAAAATTGATATTGAACAACTGAAATATGAAGCCGACCGTGCAGAACGCGAAGGCGACTACGGTAAAGTAGCCGAAATTCGCTACGGCAAAATTAAAGCCGTTGAAGCGGCTATTGTAGAGAGTAAAGAAAAACTTAAAGAGTTGCAACACGGTAGCGCAATGATTAAGGAAGAAGTTGATTCTGATGATATTGCCGAAGTTGTAAGTCGCTGGACGGGCATTCCCGTAACCAAAATGTTGCAAAGCGAACGCGAAAAACTGTTGCATCTCGAAGAAGAATTGCATAAACGTGTGATAGGGCAGGACGAAGCCATTGTAGCTGTGAGCGATGCCATACGGCGCAGTCGTGCCGGCTTGCAAGACCCGAAACGTCCGATTGGTTCGTTCATTTTCTTGGGAACGACCGGTGTGGGCAAAACGGAGTTGGCAAGAGCGTTAGCCGATTATCTGTTCAACAACGAAAATATGATGACGCGCATTGACATGAGCGAATATCAGGAAAAATTTTCGGCAATGCGACTTATAGGTGCGCCCCCGGGATATGTGGGCTACGATGAAGGCGGGCAACTTACTGAAGCCATACGCCGCAAACCGTATAGTGTGGTACTGTTCGACGAGATTGAAAAAGCGCATCCTGATGTGTTTAACGTACTGTTGCAGGTGCTTGATGATGGACGTTTGACCGACAATAAAGGTCGTACCGTCAATTTCAAGAATACCATTATCATTATGACGTCCAATCTTGGCTCGCAATTAATTCGTGAGAATTTTGAACAATTGACTGCTACCAATCGCGATGAAATAATTGAAAAAACACGTAATCAAGTGTTTGAAATGTTGAAACAGACCATTCGCCCTGAATTTTTGAACCGTATCGATGAACTGATAATGTTCACACCGCTGACAGAGGCGCAAATTCGCGAAGTGGTGTTGCTGCAACTGGATAATTTGAAAAAACAGTTGGCAGAGAGCGACGTTGTTTTGCAGGTAGAATCCGAAGCGGTCGATTTTATTGCGCACGAGGGCTATGACCCCGAATTTGGCGCACGACCAGTGAAACGTGTTATACAGGGTTACTTGCTCAACGAATTGTCGAAACAAATTATTTCGGGCAAGGTAAACAATCAAAAACCGATTGTTGTAAAAATGGAAAACGGCTCGTTGGTTTTTGAAAACTAAACGCGTTAAAATTTAAAATAGCGGAATGATTTCGAAATCATTCCGCTATTTTTTTTAGGGCTGTTTCCCGTTCTAGGCTCTGCCTTAATGATTTACAAATTGATAGATTTTACCCCAGCCCCTGAAAGGGGCTAAACACTACACATTACACACTACACACTAAACAGTTCAACAATTCACCGATTAAACATTCAACATTACACACTAAACAATCATCTCTTTTAGGGGAATAAGGGGTAGAGATTTAAGGGGGGTCTTAAATTTTTTGTTAAAATTATTTGTTTTTTTCATTTTCTTTTACTTACTTTGTAGCGTAAATACAACTACTCGATGAAAGTGCAATCAATTTATATGTTTACGGAAACTTTTCGGCACAACTTGCCGAATTATTTCGTACAAGTGCAGTTCTTATTTTACCCCCCCCGTATTTAACATTTTTTACAATTTTATAGCTTTTGACTTTATTTTACCCTGTGCCAAATAGGTGCGGGGCTGTTTTTTTATTGAATATAGAATCTGTAAAATAGTAATACTATTAATTTAAAATCAATTAATTATGAAAAAACCAAACATTTTAAGCAAAATGAGTGCGCTTTTTGTTGCACTATTTGTATGCGGAGCAATGACTGCGCAAAATAACTACGGCATACAAATAGCCGGTACAGAGCTTACCTCTACCAATGCGGGGGCAATAAACAACAATAACTTCCCAAATCTTGGACTCGCGAGTGGTGGCTCTATTACCTACGACCACTCCTCCAAGACATTTACGCTTACCAATGTGCAAGCATCGGTAGCTAATTCTACTTTTATTCAGATTATTCGAGGTGTTGGTATTCCCTTTACCACATATAAAATCAATCTTGTTGGTAGCAGTAACATAACCGCAAGTGGGGGAATTAGTGCTATCTATACAGAGAACAATCTTACCATAGAGGGTAGCGGGTCGCTGAAACTCACTGCGGAAGGCAATAGTGTTGGAATTTATGTAAGGGATGGTACCCTTACTATCAGAAACACCAGAGTAGAAGCTATAGGCAAATGGGGTATCACAGGTTTTACTGGCAGAGATGGCGAGACTCTCACAATCGAAAACTCTGTAGTAAAGGCTACCGGCAAAGCTGGTGGTAGTATCATGGACTTCCAAACCATTACACTTACGGGTTGTGATATCTCTCAGCCTGCAGGTGCCGCAGTAGCTACAAACGGCACATACGGTAAGGCGGTAATGTTAAACGACTCGGTGGTTCGCTCGCAGGTGGTAATAGAGCCTACTCGCAATTACCCCCTCTGGGTAGGCGGCGTACAGGTTTCCTCAGCCAACGCCTCAAATATCACCGGCACAGGCATTGCAGGCACGGTAAGCTACAACCCTGACACTAAAACCCTTACGCTCAATAATGCTACGATAACGGGAGCAAAGGTAGATGATGTAGGTATAGATGAGTATTTTGCAGGCATTAAAGCAGCTGGTGGGGAAATTTTAACCATTAATCTTATTGGCAAAAATGTAATAAATTTAAATGTTCCTGGAGACCCAAATTACAACCAAATAGGGAGAGGCATTAGGGTAGAAGGATATGTTAAATTTACAGGCAATGACACATTGCATATACAGCAAGTAAGGGCACAAAATGCTTTGCAAGAATCTTACACCGGTATATACGCCGACGGCGTGGTGATATATGGCTCAACGGTTATGATAGCAGGTAGTCCTATTGACAATAGCATTTTTGTAGCTGATGAGCTGGGAAGTTTAGCTTTGTACGATGCTGCTACTTTGGATTGTAAAGCCAACATTGTCCTTACAGAGCAGCCTATTGTCTATGCAGGTGCCGTACTCAAAGAGGGCGATGCTGAGGGTTCGTTAGGAGTGGTTGAGCAATTTACTTTGAGTCCGTGGGGGCAATATTATAATAGGACGAAGCGTTTTATAAGGATTAAGCTTGTAGACTACGGCATTTATATAGCAGGTACAAAACTTACCATTGAAAATGTAGGAGCTATAAATAATAGAAATTTCCCAGGTCTTGGACTTGCCGAAGGCGGTTCTATTACCTACGACCATAGTACAAAAACCTTTACATTAACTAACGTAACTGCCAATGTAACTTCCAGCATTTTTATGAATATTTGGTATTCTGCCGAAAATGATGATTATACCATCAATTTGGTAGGCACTAATGTTATAACTAACGAAGATTCCTTTATTAGATTATATCAATGTAATCTTATTGTCACAGGCGAAGGTTCACTAAAAGTTACATCAACCATCTGTTTTGGATTTTATATTTTTTATAGGGGTACCCTTACTATAAAAAACACGACAGTGGAAGCCATTGGCAGCTATGGCATTATAGGGAATAATGGTTCAATTGGAGAACACTTAATTATAGAAAATTCGAACGTAACAGCCACCGGTGCAGATGGTAGTATATGTGATTTTCAGACTATTACACTTACCAATTGCGAAATTACTCAGCCTGCAGGTGCCATCAATAACGGACACGCTGTAACGTTAAATGGAGAAGTAGTTACTTCAGAAGTAAAGATTTCTCCAACCACCGGTCTTTCTACTCTTGCTGCCGAAGGCATTTATGTTTGGGGAGAGAAAGGCGCAATTTCGATAGAAATCCCCTATTTCTTAAAGGGGGAATCAGGTGCGAACGTAGCACATATATATAATGTATCGGGAGTATTGGTACGCACACTTCCCCTTCAAGGGACAAAAGAACAGGTTGCCGTTCCCGCAGGAATTTATATTGTAAAAATAGGTACTGCTATCGAAAAAGTTGTAGTGCGGTAAAGGATTTGTAAAATACTGTTTTTCAGAAAGGAGCCGTCTTGTATTGAGACGGCTCCATTTTTTTAAGGTTGTTTCTTAATTTTATTTCGGAAAACCTATAGTTTGCGCCACAATGATAACTTGATTGCTTGATAGTTGCATGGTTTTTGCCAATTTTTCGCGGTCAACATAGCCACGCACTACTGTTCCCAAACCTTCGGATGCGCAGTAGAGATAGACGTTTTGTGCCACAAATCCGCAGTTGATATTGGCGGTTGCTATTTTTGATTCTTTCGATGCCGGCGTCATTTTGTTGAGGTCGGCAACGTACACTAAATTGAGCGGAGCCGTTGCAGCAAAGGCTTGTTTGCCTGTTTGGGCGCGAAAATCGCCTTTCACTTTTTCCACTAAAACGTTTTTTTTAGCATCGTACAGATAAATGCCTGCTTTAGTAACAACGTACACGTCAAGTTCTTGTTTGTTCATTGACGAAGGTGCGGTGCGTTTGTCGCTGCGGTTGTAGCCCCAAGCAGCCCACAGCAGGTTGGACAACTGTTGATTGTTGAGTTCTTTTGTGCTGAATTCGCGTGTGCTACGGCGTTCGTTCAAAGCGGTCATCAGAGGTTTTCCGCCCGTTTTTTGTGAGGGTGGCAATTCAATGTTTTGCGCCAAAATAGATGAAGTTGTGCAGATTGACATAATTAAAATACTTAAAATAAACTGTTTCATAATTGTGTAAATTTTAAAAGTGAATGAATTATTTTTTTGTTTTGCAATATTAAAATCAATGAGTGCGGCTGTTTTTTCTGTTCCAAATTGAGCCACATTGAAACAAAAATCGTACGAAGAAGCTTCAATGCCGTTGATTACTAATTATTTATCTTTTATAAATTTTGCTGTTTGTGCCAAACTATTAACAACGGTTACGGTGTGACACGCCACCAATGCGGCTGTTTCGGTGCGTAGGCGGCTGTTTCCCAATGCTACATTTTGAAAGCCGTTGCGCGTGGCTAATGCCACTTCTTCCAAACTGAAATCGCCTTCGGGACCAATCATTATTACCACATTTTCATTGGTCTGGCAAATGGCTGCCAATTCTTGTTTTTCACTGTCGTAGCAATGTGCAATATAGCGATTTTTTTCCAATTTACGTTGCATAAATTCCGCAAACGGGCATATCGGGTTAAGTTTAGGTACATAAGCTTTAAGTGACTGTTTGGCAGCCGAAATCAAAATTTTTTCAATGCGTTCGGGCTTGATAATTTTGCGTTCGGAGTAGTGGCACAACAGCGGTGTCAGTTCATCGAAACCGATTTCGGTAGCTTTTTCCACAAACCATTCAAAACGGTCGCTGTTTTTCGTAGGTGCTACAGCCAAATGTAGCCGAAATGGACGTTTTTCAAAATCGTGTATCACGTTCGTTATTTCCACTTCGGTTTTTTTAGGGTGCGCTACCGTTATTTGAGCGGTGTACAAACCGCCTTTTCCGTCGATGAGGTGCACCGTTTTGCCCACTTTCAAACGCAAAACTTTGGTGCAATGTTGCGATTCTTCTTCGGAAAGAATGTTCGATGAAGCGATATCAGGTGCGTAAAACAGTATCATACGGCTTATTTCCTTTCTTCTTTTAGGATTACGAATTTTCCGATAACTTCCTTATCGTTAAGCAGTTGCAATATGTCGCCATCTATTTTTACAGCATTTGCGTTGCGTAACACGGAGAGCATGGCGCGTTCCAATTTGTCGCCTACACCAATGCAAGCGCGTTTGGTAGCGCCTATTTCGCTGAAAATGATAGTTTTGCCTTTCAGTTGGTAGTTGCCGAAAAAGTTATTGCAGCCGCTATAGCCGCCTATGCGGTTTTGTGCAGTGTTAAAAATCAGTGTCGGACGCGAATTATCGTCAGTTTCGGGTAGGGTTACGCCGTTCAGTTCTACAGGCGTAAGATACGTGTTGAAAAATGTTTCCGGTTGCTTTTGTGCTCGGCAACTCAAGCAGAGGCAAAGTATTGCCGCACTGCATAAAAAAGAAAAAATTGATTTTATCATCCGGTTGAATTTTTGTTGTTTATTGGTTAATGACTTGATTGATAGCTTATTTTGAAATTACATAATAAACGTATCTTTATGATGCAATATTACGCAAAATTGGTCGAACCGCAAAATATTGATAAAACGAATAACAATGCAGTGTACAGAATTAGATATAAATTTGTAATTTGATAAATATTTATTACTTTTGCAAGTTAGCGTAATTATATAATAAATAGAGTATTTATTTCTAAATTAGTTAGTTGTGGCAATTATTAAACCTTTCAGGGGGTCACGTCCGCCTAAAGAATTGGTCGAACAAGTGGTTTCGCGTCCCTATGATGTCTTAAATTCGGAGGAGGCGCGTATTGAAGCCGCCGGTAATGAAAAATCGTTGTATCATATCATTAAGCCGGAAATAGATTTTCCGGTAGGTACTGATGAGCACGATGAGTGTGTTTACGAAAAAGCTGCTGAAAATTTCAAAAAATTTCAGGAAAAAGGGTGGCTTAAACAAGATGTTGATGAACATTACTACGTTTATGCTCAAACCATGAATGGACGGACACAATACGGCTTGTGTGTGGCGGCTTATGTGGACGACTACATGACAGGCAAAATAAAAAAGCACGAACTGACGCGTCGCGATAAGGAAGAAGACCGTATGAAGCATGTGCGTGTGAACAACGCTAATATTGAACCGGTGTTTTTTGCCTATCCGCACCAAGATGAATTAGATGGCATTGTGGCAAAAGTTGTGGAAGGCACGCCGGAATACGACTTTGTTACTTCAGATGGTTTCGGGCATCATTTTTGGATCATTGACGACAAGGCAACGATAGAGCGTATCACCGAATTATTTGCAGCAATGCCGGCTATGTACATCGCTGACGGGCATCATCGCAGTGCGGCGGCAGCATTGGTTGGAGACGAAAAACGCCGCAATAATCCCAATCATAAAGGAGACGAAGAATACAATTACTTTTTGGCTGTCTGTTTCCCCGATAACCAACTGAATATCATTGACTACAACCGCGTAGTAAAAGATTTGAACGGTTTAACGACCGCCGAATTTCTTGAAAAATTAACCAAAAACTTTACGGTAGAGCTTAAAGGCGAGGAGATTTACAAACCTGTTGCCTTGCACAATTTCAGTCTCTATATAGATGGGCTATGGTATTCGCTCACGGCTAAACAAGGCACTTATGACGATAATAGTCCGATTGGGGTTTTAGATGTTACCATAGCTTCTAATCTGATTTTGGACGAATTGCTCGGTATTAAAGATTTGCGCACCGATAAACGGATTGATTTTGTAGGTGGCATACGCGGATTAGGTGAATTGAAACGCCGTGTCGATAGTGGCGAAATGAAAATGGCATTGGCGCTGTATCCTGTGTCAATGAAACAGTTGATAGACATTGCCGACAGTGGCAATATTATGCCGCCCAAAACAACTTGGTTTGAGCCGAAATTGCGTTCGGGATTAGTTATTCATAAATTAGATTAAAAATAAATTTTATGAACTACTACAGCACAAACGGCAAAGTGAGTGGCGTGTCGCTTAGGCAAGCAGTCATAAAAGGCTTGGCAGACGATAAAGGACTGTTTATGCCTGACGTAATAAAACGTTTGCCACAAGCATTTTTTGATACTATCGATACTTTGTCGTTTCAGGAAATGGCTTACACGGTAGCCGATACTTTTTTCGGCGAGGATGTGGAAGCCGATGCGCTCAAACGCATTGTGTACGAAACATTGAATTTCGACGTGCCGTTGGTAAAAGTTTCCAATTCTATTTACAGTTTGGAACTGTTTCATGGACCAACTTTGGCATTTAAAGATGTTGGTGCACGGTTTATGTCCCGTTTGTTGGCTTATTTTGTCAATCGCGAAGGAGACGATGTGAATGTGCTTGTCGCCACTTCGGGTGATACGGGAAGTGCGGTTGCCAACGGTTTTCTTGGTGTCGAGGGCGTTCATGTTTATGTGCTTTACCCGAAAGGTTTGGTTAGCCCCATTCAAGAGTGCCAATTTACGACTTTGGGACAAAATATCACGGCATTGGAAGTTGATGGAACGTTCGATGATTGTCAGGCATTGGTGAAAAATGCTTTTATGGACAAGCAGTTGAACGCAAAAATGAAACTCACGTCTGCCAATTCAATAAATGTGGCGCGTTTCTTACCTCAGGCGTTTTACTATTTCTATGCGTATGCTCAATTGAAAAAGTTGGGAAAGGCTGATAATGTGGTGGTTTGCGTGCCAAGTGGTAATTTTGGCAACATCACCGCCGGATTGTTCGGCAAACGTATGGGATTACCAATTAAACGATTTATAGCTGCCAACAATCGCAATGACATTTTTTTGCATTATTTGCGTACGGGCAACTATGTGCCGCGTCCTTCGGTGGCAACCATCGCCAATGCAATGGATGTGGGCGACCCGAGCAATTTTGCCCGCGTGCTCGACCTTTATAATGGTTCGCACGAGGCGATTTGCGCCGATATTTCAGGTTGTTCTTACGACGACAATCAGATAGCAGAATCATTGAAACGTTGCTTTGAAGAAACCGGTTATTTGCTCGACCCGCATGGTGCGTGCGGTTATCGTGCGTTGTGCGAAGGTCTTACTGCCGGCGAAACGGGTGTGTTCTTGGAAACGGCGCATCCTGCTAAATTTAAAGAAACGGTTGAAAAAATAATTGGCACGGAAGTAGCGGTGCCGGCAAAATTGCAGGCTTTTATGCAAGGCGAAAAGCAAAGTGTGCCGATGGCTAAAACATTTGAGGCGTTTAAAAGTTATTTAATGGCGGATAAATGAAAGATTTAAAATCTAAAACATTAATACTCAGAACTTACGAAACATTGGCGGAGGCGATGTACGATAAACAGGCGTTGGAGCAGGGCGGTATCCAATCGTTTTTGAGCGATTCTACTGTAGTTCAGCTCTATCCGATGTTTTCATCGCCTTTCGGTGGCATCAAACTGCACGTTTTTGAACACGACGAAGAGGCTGCAAACAAATTATTGGACGAAATTCATGCGGATGAAAAACCTTAAACCGATAATAGGCATTTTGGCTGTATTGTTGACTGCATGTGGCGATCTTACCGATGAACAGCTTTCGCAAAAGTTGCTGGAGGAGGCGCAAGTGCATTTTGCCAAAAAGGAAGTCAATGCCGCAAAATTGTTGATAGATTCTATTCACACGACTTATCCTAAAATTGTAAAAACGCGCCGAATGGCTGATACGCTATCGTGGCGGATAGAGCAGTTTGAAATTGATAGAAATTTGCCTTATATTGATAGTGTGTTGATGGTAAAAACAGAGGAGTTTGAGGTACAAAAAAAATTGTTCCGTTTTGAGAAAGATGACAAATACCAAGATGTCGGCAACTTTGTTTTCAAAAGTCAAAAAACAGAGGCAAATGTCGATAGAAACTACGTGAAACCTTACACCGACGAAAACGGCAATTTTTATGTGATGAGCTACTATATTGGTGGCAAATTACAACATAACTCACTGAGAGCCAATGTGGGCGAACTTTTTGCAGAAACGGAAACGGTATCGCCGGCAGATGTTCACGAATACAACGATGGTGGCGTACACCGCGAAATGGTGTTGTTCCTAAATGATATGTTGGGCGGATTTCCGCAATTTATAGCTGAAAACGAAGCAGAAAAAGTAAAAATAACTTTGTTGGGAACACGCTCTTATTCGTATTTTTTGCCGCAAAGCGACAAAGAAGCTTTTTTGAAAACGTTTCGTCTTTCTTCCTTGCTCAAAGATATGCGTGAAATGCGCTTGCAGCAAAAAAAGATGCAACATCGACAATTACAATTAACCCAAAAACTTCAGTAATATGATTCTTGATTCGTTAGATAATTCGGCAGGTTATGAAAGTTTACATCCGCGTTTTAAAAAAGCTTTCGAGGTATTGAAACAGACCGATTTTTCGACCGTTCCGTCTGGAAAAATGGAAATAGACGGCGACAATTTGTTCATCAATGTTATGGAAATGGATGGCAAGGAAACTGCACCGTTTGAAGCACACAAAAAGTACATTGATATTCAAGTGCCACTGTCGATAAACGAAAAAATGGGCTGGAAAAGTCTCAAAAATTGCGGAGCGCCTTCGGTGCCTTATGATGAGGCGAAAGACGTAGCGTTTTATGACGAATTGCCCGAAACGGTGGTCGATGTTGCTGTGGGACAATTCACGATTTTCTTTCCCGAAGATGCCCATGCACCAAGTATTGCCAACGGTTTTTTGAAAAAATTGATTGTAAAAATAAGACTCTAATTTCGTTATATTTATGAAGCCACTCAAAATTGTTCAGAACGATTCTTTGCTTGAGCCTTATTCCGATGCGCTCCAAGGACGTTACGATTATGCACTCCGTAAGGAAAAGGAATTGGTAGGCAATAATGCCAATTTATCGGAATTTGCCACAGGCTATCTCTTTTTTGGTCTGCATAAGGTAAAACGTAACTGGTTTTTCAGGGAATGGGCACCTAACGCTACGGCAATTTATATCATCGGCGATTTCAACGATTGGAAAAAGAGCGAAGATTACCGTCTGCAACCATTGGAAAATGGCGTGTGGGAGGGACGTTTTGGCGAAAAGTCGATGGCGCACGGCGATTTATATAAATTATTGATAGAGTGGAATGGTGGCTATGGCGAGCGCATACCGGCTTGGGCAAGACGTGTGGTGCAAGATGAACATACAAAGATTTTTTCGGCACAAGTGTGGTCTCCTGAAGAGGAATATAAATTTAAAATAAAAAAATTCAAACCGTCCACATCGCCGTTGCTCATCTATGAGTGTCATATAGGTATGGCTACGGAAGAGGAAAAAGTGGGCACTTACGACGAATTTCGCCGAAATGTGCTGCCGCGTGTGATAGAAGCGGGTTACAATTGCCTGCAAATAATGGCGATACAAGAACATCCCTATTACGGGTCGTTTGGTTACCATGTGTCCAGCTTTTTTGCAGCTTCATCGCGTTTCGGCACGCCCGAAGAGTTGAAACAACTGATTGACGAGGCACACCAAAACGGTCTGGCGGTTATTATGGACATTGTCCATTCGCATGCGGTAAAAAATGAGGTGGAAGGACTTGGTCGTTTCGACGGTACGCCTTATCAATATTTTCATGGCGGCGACCGCCGCGAACATCCCGCTTGGGATTCGTTGTGCTTCAACTACAATAAAAATGAAGTACTTCACTTTTTGCTTTCCAATTGCAAATTTTGGATTGAAGAATATAAATTTGACGGTTTTCGTTTCGATGGCGTAACGTCTATGATTTACCGAAATCATGGATTGGGACAGGATTTTCTCTCCTATTCCGATTATTATAATATGAATCAGGACGGCGATGCACTGTGTTACCTGACTTTGGCTAACAAATTAATTCACGAAGTCAATCCGTATGCCATAACCATTGCTGAAGAGATGAGCGGACTACCCGAATTGGCTGTGTCGTTTGACGATGGCGGAATGGGTTTTGATTACCGCATGGCAATGGGCTTGCCCGATTTTTGGATAAAATATATCAAAGAAGTCAAAGATGAAGATTGGATGGCGGGGCATATCTATTGGGAGATGATTAACCGCCGTTTGGGTGAAAAAACTATCAGTTACGCCGAAAGTCACGACCAAGCGTTGGTGGGCGATAAAACCATAATTTTCCGCCTTATCGATTCCGATATGTATTGGCATATGCAGAAAGGCGATGAAACGCTGTTGGTGAACAGAGGTATAGCGCTTCACAAAATGATTCGCCTGATTACGTCCACAACCATCAATGGCGGCTACCTTAATTTTATGGGTAATGAATTCGGACATCCTGAATGGATTGATTTTCCACGCGAAGGCAACGGCTGGTCGTACTACTATGCTCGTCGTCAATGGAGCTTAAGGGACAACGATAAGCTTTTATACCACGATTTGGCGGTTTTCGACGAAGCTATGATACGTTTGATTAAATCTGAAAAGAAATTCAACGAACTACCGATAGAAAAAGTGTGGGATAACGAAGGCGACCAATTGGTAGCGTATAAGCGAAAAAACTTGTTGTTTGTGTTCAATTTCAATGGACAAAAATCGTTTGTCGATTACGGAATTTTGGTAAAAAAAGGCACTTATGAAGTCGTTTTGGATACTGACGACAAGCAGTTTGGAGGTTTCGGTTTCAATGATAATAAAGTGCAACATATCACGCAGCCCAGCCATCTTAAAAATAAAGAATGGCTGAGGTTGTATATTCCGAGCCGTTCGGCTATGGTGCTTAGATTAAAGCAGTAAAATATTCGGTTTTTATGTATATATTCGATAATTAATAAGATATGACAAATAAAAAATCTCTTATCACGCATCAACAAAAAGTAAAATTTCTCAAATGGTTTTGGGGACTGTTTGCCGGTGCTATTGTGTTGATAGTAGTGCTTTTTTGGATGATTGTGAAAGGCTGGATTGGCTATATGCCTCCTATTGAAGATTTGCAAAATCCGAAAAACAAATTTGCGACTGAAATCTATTCGTCGGATATGAAAGTTATCGGCACCTTTTTTGCCGAAAAAGAAAATCGTGTGCAGGTAGGTTTTAACGACATATCGCCCCATGTGATAAATGCGTTGATAGCTACTGAAGATGTTCGTTTCTATGAACATTCCGGTATTGACGGATGGGCGTTGGCACGCGTGTTTTTTGTTCGCGGGCTGATGCAGCGCAAAGGGGCGGGCGGAGGCAGCACAATTACGCAGCAACTTTCCAAACAACTCTATTCGCCTATGGCTTCCAATATTTTTGAAAGAGCATTCCAAAAACCTATCGAATGGGCTATTGCTGTGCGTTTGGAAGAGTTGTACACCAAACAGGAAATTATAACGATGTACCTTAATAAGTTCGATTTTTTGAATAATGCGGTAGGCATCAAAACGGCATCGCAAGTCTATTTTGGCAAAGCTCCCGACCAATTGAAAATAGAGGAAGCTGCTATGTTGGTGGGCATGTGCAAAAATCCGTCTCTTTACAATCCTTTGCGGCGAAAAGAGCAAACGCTTCAACGGCGCAATGTGGTGCTGAAACAGATGGAAAAAGCTGATTTTATTACAAAAGAGGAAAACGATTCCTTAAAAATGCTGCCGCTGACGCTCAATTATCACAAAGTCGATCATAAATTGGGTTTAGCGCCCTATTTTCGCGAATATTTGCGAATGTGCCTCATGGCAAAAGAGCCAAAACGCTCACAGTATGCCGATTGGCAACTGAAACCGCACGGAAAATATTCGATGGATTCGTTGGCTTGGGCTACCAATCCGCTGTATGGATTTTTTGCTAAAAACCCGAAGTCGGACGGTTCAACCTATAATCTTTATACCGATGGTCTGAAAATTTACACCACAATCGATTCGCGGATGCAAACTTATGCTGAGGAGGCTGTGGAAAAGCATATTAAGGAAGTTCAACAAAATTTCTTTAAGGAACAAGCAAAACGCAAAAAAGCACCTTTTGCTTCTTATGTTACCGAAAAAGAGATAGATGAAATAATGTACACGACCATGAAACAGACCGATAGGTATCGCGGTTTGAAAAAGGCACGTAAATCGGAAGAAGAAATCTGGGAAATTTTCAACACACCGGTAGAAATGAGCGTCTTTTCATGGAACGGAACACTCGACACCATAATGACACCGCTCGATTCTATTCGTTATCACAAATATTTTGCGCGTTGTGGATTTATGTCTATGGATCCTGTTAGCGGTCATGTAAAAGCCTATGTCGGTGGTCCAAACTTTTCGTTTTTCCAATACGATATGGTTAATATAGGTCGTCGGCAAGTGGGTTCTACCATTAAACCGTTTTTGTACACCTTGGCTATGAACGATGGTTTTTGGCCCTGCGATAAGACCATTAATAAAGAAATAACGCTGAAAGATGGTCTTGGACGCGATTTTACGCCACGTAACAGTTCTAAAGCAAAATTGGGTGAGGAAGTAACTCTGCGTTGGGGTTTGGCCACATCAAACAACTGGATAACAGCCTATTTGATGAGTTTGTTCACGCCTGAACAGTTGATAAAACTGATGCGTTCCTTTGGTATTCGCGGCGAACTTGTTCCTGTAGTGTCGTTGTGTCTTGGTCCGTGCGAAGTTACGGTGGCGGAAATGGTGGGTGCTTATACTACATTCCCGAACAAGGGTATTCGTGTGGAGCCGCTTTACGTTACTCATATCGAAGATGCCAACGGTAACCTTATTGCCAGTTTCATACCAAAAACGGAAGAGGTAATAGACGAACTTACTTCCTATAAAATGCTCAATATGTTGACTGGTGTAATGGACGGTGGAACAGGTATTCGTGTGCGCTATCGTTACAATGTACATGCACCTGCAGGAGGCAAAACAGGTACAACTCAAAATCATGCAGACGGTTGGTTTATCGGATTTACGCCAACTTTGGTATCGGGCGTGTGGGTTGGCTTTGAAGATAGAACTGTACATTTCAACAGCATGTTGCACGGACAAGGTGCAAGTATGGCATTGCCTATATGGGCTTACTATATAGACAAAGTTCTCAAAGACCCAACGTTGGGTTACGACCCCACGCAACGGTTCGACATTCCTGCGTCATTCAATGCCGATGAGGGGTGTAAATTAGAAACAACGGTTGAATACTCGGAATAAGCGCACAGCAATTAAACTAAGACACTATGGAAATATTTCAAAATTATTCTACTTGGTTTTTACCAATTTTCATTGTTCTTGTGCTTTGGGATGTTGTTTGGAAAGTAATCGCAATGTGGAAATCCGCACGCAACAATCATCTGATTTGGTTTATTTGCATTACAATATTTAATACAATAGGTATTTTACCGATAGTTTACATTTTAATACAACGAAAAAAAGATTTGCATCTGTAATCAAAAATAATTAAAGAATGCTGATAAGGTTTTTGTCAGCAACAGTTGAATACTCGGAATAAGCGCACAGATTATTGGTGTTGTAAAAATGTTAAAAATAAAAAACCGTCAAACTGACGGTTTTTTTATTGTAGTAATGCTTTAATTTATTGAACATTTTTGTTTTTATATTTTGCAATAGCATGGCTAACATCCGACATGGTAAAATTAAAACGCTTTCGTAATCGCCCCAATTTTTCAGATTTATAATTACTTGAAATTCCTAATTCTTTGCAAATATAGCTGATAGGTACGTCATATTTATCAGATACATAACTAATGCTTTGATTTCCAAAAACTTTATACTTTTCAACATGCTTTTTGTTTTTAAAATGCCTCTGTTTTTGTTTGGGCTGAATGGTTGCCGTTGTGTCAATTGCCTTTCTTTGTTTTCTATTAAATGTCTCTGAATTTTTATTTAAAGTAGAATTAGTTACAGAAACTTTGTTTGAAATGTGATGACGATACAAGTTTTTGTGTCCGACCTGCTCGGGAGTTACAACAAAACCAAATATAAAAAGGAGCAATCCAAATAAAGAGACAAAAGCACTAAAAATAACTCTATATGTTTTATTGGGAATTAATCTTTTTAAGAAACACACAATCATTTTCCAATGAAGAATAATGTGTAATAGAATAAAAACAACAAAAATTATGCTTACAATAAGATGAATAGTTCCCCATTCATGCCTATCTAGTCCCCAAAATTCAAGATTAGTATTAGTGCCATAAATAATGTTTTGTTTTTCGCCCGAAATAAGGGTATATTTAATAAGAAAACCAATTCCTGCCATAGTCATCAATAATAAAAACAAAATAATGTCTATGATTAAATTTAGCTTTACTCTATCTTTGAAAAATTTTGCAATTTTATTCATAATTCGTTAGTTTTAACTAATTGATTTTCTATGTTTTATCCGTTATAATGTTAAGTTGTTGCTCTAATTTTAGAATAAATGTTTCCGATAAGTTTGCTGATTTCGGCATCAGGGGCAAAATCGGTAATTGATTGGCATTTTACCATAGCTTCAACAACAAGGGGTTCAAATGGCAGTTTTCCAATCACTTCTATATGCTTTTGATTGCAATATGCCTCAATTTTCGAAGACATTTCCGGATTAATATCACATTTGTTGATAATAACGCTTGTTTGCAAGTTCGAACTTGTAGTAATTTCGAGTGTGCGTTTTAAATCGTGAAGTCCCGAAAGAGTTGGTTCGGTTACAACTACCACACTATCAACTCCGATAATGGCACTAATTGCTGAACATCCTATTCCCGGAGGTCCATCAATAATAATAGTTTTAATTCCAAATTCTTTTGCAATTTGTTTTGCTTTTTCTCGTACTTTACTAACTATTTTTCCGGTATTTTCTTCTCCCGGAGCAAGCCGTCCATAAACCATTTTACCATTTTTAAAACTTCCGGCATAAATACGGCTTTTGTCTTCATCAATAATATCAATAGCGTCTTGCGGACAAATGCGTGAACACAACAAACACCCATCACAAAAGGTTTCCACAATGCTAACTTTGTCATCTTTTTTTATGATGGCATCGAACCGACAATAATCTATACACTCTCCACAAGCTATACACTTATCTTGATTAATGACTGCTTTTTGACCCGAAATCACAATTTGTTCTTCTTCGCAAACAGGATTGAACAACAAATAAAGGTTAGCTGCATCTACATCGCAATCGGCTAAAACCACTTCTTTTTGTAGAGTGGCAAATGCGGCACTGATACTGCTTTTGCCTGTTCCTCCTTTGCCGCTAATTACTGCTATTTCCATATTCCTCTCGAATTGTGTTATATAATTGGCTGAATTTTTCTTCCCATTCGGAATTTAAATCTGTGAGCAATTCTCCTTTAGAATAACTTACGGCAATATTTTTATCAAAAGGCACACTCATTAGCAATGGAATGTTCTCCTTATTCAGATAATCGTATATCTTTTCATCTCCTAAACCTGCCTTATTGATAATCACTCCATACGACTTGTTCATGCCTTTAAGGGTTTCGATAGATTGCTTTAAATCACTCAATCCATAAGGAGTTGGTTCTGTTACCAATACAACATAATCAGCTTGTACTACTGTTTGGATAAATGGACAACCTGTACCCGGCGGGGCATCAAATAAAACCAGATTAAAATCAGATGCTTTTTTAATAGCGGCTTTGATAACATTTACCGAAGAGTAAACGCCCACTTTAATTCTTGCCTCAATAAGAGCACTTTTGGGTGAAAACTCAAACGTATTGACATAACCTAAAAGATTATTTTTTTCAGATATTGCACTATAAGAACAGGCTACGGAACAAGCTCCGCATCCATGACATAGGTCTTCAAGTACATTAATAACTTTTGCCTCTTTTAGAAAAAAAATTGCATTGTAATTGCAGTATTCTGCACATTTTCCGCAATAAGTGCATTTAGATTCATCAACTACCGGAACTTTTTGGTTAACCTCGTAAGTGTTCTTTAATTTTCCTTCTGTTAAGAATAATTTGGCATTTGGTTCTTCAGCATCACAATCTACCAAAGCCAAGTTCATCTCTTGTTTTTGTAAAACATTAAAAAGATTAGTTGAAATAAAGGTTTTACCGGTTCCGCCTTTACCACTTGCGATAGCTATTTTAACAATGAGATTTCTCATCGTGATTACAATAATTAGCACTGAGCGAAAGTTCTCCTGCTAAAAAGTTTTCTATAATTTCTCTTTCTTCTTTTAAAGGAGCTCCCACAAACACATTAATATTTTGTTGATGGAATAAATCTATGGCTTTTTGTCCCATTCCTCCGGCAATAACGTCTGTAACACCCAATGAAGCAATCCATCGCGGATAAACTCCCGGTTCGTGTTTGGGAGGAGTGTGTGCGGTAATATCAATAATCTGATTGTTTTTAATATTGGCAATGGCAAAATATGCACAATGACCAAAATGAGCAGATACTTTCCCGTTTTCCATCGGGATAGCTATTTTTTTTTGTCATATGTTTATTTGTTTTTAAGTGTTAAAAACAATGCATGCAAATAGTGTGGTGAAATTATTTTATATCTTCTCCATACATTACACGCATTGCTTAATAAATTAATAATCGGTGCGATTGTGATTTCTTAAATTTAGGCTTATCTTTGTCCACGTCCTTGTCCTCTTCCTCGTCCACGTAGGCAACGACCTAAACCTAATCCTCTGCCTCTGCCCATGCCTTGTTCTTTATCAGCATTAAAATTTTCGTATTCTGCCTTTTCTGCAGAATCTCTTTTACCCGCACCAAAATTAGTGCATTTTCCCATTTTGCGACCAGTCATTGGTCCTTGTCCTGTTGGTCCTTTTTGATTAAATCCCGGCATAATAATTTTTTTTTAAATTGTTAATATTGATATTTCCCACCTTTTAAGTGGAGTAATAATCCTTGCTGATTTTTGCAATGATTAATTTTAGAATTGTTGGATAACTTCCGCAATGGATTTGTCTTTTTCATGCAACATCTCTATTTGAAGTTTATCAAGTAGAGATTTAGCTTTACCACCAAATTCACTCGCTACAACTTTACTTACTCCCTTTGAAGCAATAAATTCTACTGCTTTAGGTCCGGCTCCTTCCGAAGAATCTTTTGCAGGATTTGGAATAAAGTCAGTAGTTTGAGTCTCGGTGTCATAAATGGCAAAAAAAGCACAACGTCCAAAACGAGTATCCATTTTGGATTCTAAACTATTCCTTTCGGATGTGATTGCAATTTTCATAGTTTTAATTGTTTTAATTTTATTAATATTTTAATCTTTTGTTTCCTTTAACAGAGTTGGATTTATGGTAGTGCTATTTTAGTTTCCAACATATTAGAGCTTTTTTCAGGATTTATTTGAATAACTTTACCTTCTATAATGGCTCGTGCTATTTTTTGAATGGCAGAATTATATATCCGTGTAAAAGTGGGTCGCGAAATTTTCATTTTCAATGCACCTTCTTCTTGTAACAATCTGTCGTATGCAGCTAATTTGAATGCTTCGTATTCATCGTGTTCAATAATTTCAAATTCTAATTCTCTTTTTGGAATTCCAACCGGCTTAAAACAAATCACTTCCGGCGAACTTCGTAGTCTTCGACATTTTTTTGGTCTTGGCATTTTGTTTAAAAATTAATGAATAGTTGTGTAAGAATATGCAAATATAATGAACATATGTTCATTATGCAAATAATTTTAGAATTATTTTTGCTTTTATTTTAAGTAATACTCAACAAATATTTGGGTATTTGTCGTAAACAAAGGATTGTCTTATTTATTTGCAAAAGCAGAGGGCATTTGAAAGGCAAAAATGAAATAAAAATGGACAACTGCTTTCAACTATAAAACAAAATAGAGAAAAACAGTCTATTTCGGGCAAATTTTATGTAACAGCAATTAAAAAAGCACTTAGTTTTTTACGCTAAGTGCTTCTTTTTTAGTGTGGGCGTTGACGGATTCGAACCGCCGACCCTCTGCTTGTAAGGCAGATGCTCTGAACCAGCTGAGCTAAACGCCCAATTTTTCATTCTCTTTTAGAAGCGGTACGGACGGGACTCGAACCCGCGACCCCATGCGTGACAGGCATGTATTCTAACCAGCTGAACTACCGCACCAATGTTTTCTTTTTAGAAAAGCGATGCAAAGATAATGCAAATTTTAATACTGACAAAATTTTGTTGCAATTTTTTTTAGCAAAATTACATTCAATTTAAAATCACCTTTTTAAACCGAAATCAGATGTTTTTCGGCAATGAAAAATGGCATATAGTGGTGCTTTTGCGCAAAAATAAGGGAAAGATGTTTTTTGTAAAAATGCTTTTTTGTGCAAAAAACGGCATTTAAAACAATTTTAAAAATTTGTTTTAATAGCTTTGATTTTGAATTGTAAGTTTATTATGAGTTTAATAATCAATTTGTTATATTTTCTTTTTCCGAAAAATCAGCAATAATAGTGATTGATTGTAAAATATGTTTTATAATATGTTTTTAAATTCGGCAATATTTAAAAAAAAGTAGTTACTTTACACTGAAAATAAAAGGGAGGACACCAAAATCTTTTTTCTCCTTAAAATTAATACTGAAAAATCAATAAAAAGACCTTATTGCAAGGTCTTTTTTATTTTATACATCTTATAAAATCAAATTTTATAGTTATATTTGCTTAATTTTTTTACACAATGTATCGTTTAAATTTGATTTATCTATGTCCACATTTATTTTTTATGCCGTCATCACCATTTTATTGCTCGATTTTGCGTTGGGACGGACGCTTTCGTATTTAAACATTAAGGCTTCGCGTTCGCAAATTCCCGATTTGCTTGTCGGACTCTATGATGAAGCGAAATATGACAAACAGCAACGCTATTTTCGTACAAATGCCAAATTCGGATGGACGACTGCTTCGTTTAGTTTTTTGCTTATTTTGTGCATGTATTCTTTTGGCGGTTTTGCGTGGGTAGACGGCATTGCTCGCTCATTGGTTGAAAACGAATTGTTGGTATCGCTGTTTTTTTTTGGCATTTTGTTTTTTGCCAACGATTTGTTGAACATTTCTTTTGAATTGTACGACATATTTGTTATCGAAACGCGCTTTGAATTCAACAAAATAACTCCTAAAATATACATTTTCGACAAACTGAAAGGCTGGGGATTGTCGCTAGTAATAGGCGGTGGGCTGGCGACTGCCATTATTTTAATTTATCAACAAATACCGGATTATTTTTGGCTGGTGGCATGGGCGGTAGTTTCGGCTTTCGGCTTGTTTATGAGCTTGTTCTATTCTGAATTGATTGTGCCTCTGTTCAACAAACAAACGCCTTTGGAAGCGGGCGAATTGCGCGATGCGATAGAAGTTTTTGCCGAAAAAACGGATTTTAAACTAAAAAACATTTACGTTATCGACGGTTCAAAACGCTCTACCAAAGCGAATGCTTATTTCACGGGTTGGGGCAGGAAAAAACGCATCGTGCTGTATGACACTTTAATAAATGAATTGACCACTTCTGAAATTGTGGCTGTTTTGGCGCACGAAATAGGGCACAATAAGCACAAGCACACGATAAAGGGCATAATTCTGTCGTTAGCGACAAATTTGATTATGTTTTTTCTATTGGGGCTGATTTTGAATAATGATGCTTTTGCACAAGCTTTGGGTTGCCAACAAGCATCGTTTCATATCAATTTACTTGTTTTCAGTATTTTATATACGCCGTTGAGTTTGGTTTTAGATGTGTTTGGTAATCTGCTTTCGCGTAAACACGAATATCAGGCAGATGCTTTTGTTAAAGCCAACGGTTACGGCGAACAGTTGATTTCTGCTTTGAAAAAGATTTCGTCGAGCACGCTGTCCAATCTTACGCCACATCCGGCATTTGTCTTTTTTCATTACTCACATCCAACTTTGTATCAACGTGTTAAAGCACTTGTAAACTAACAAAAATATGCAACTATCATTAGTACAACAACGTATTGTTTGGGGCGACAAAGTTAAAAATCTTGCCACGTTTGAAGCGGAGGCAAAGGCACATTACGGCAAAACGGATTTGTTGGTGCTGCCCGAAATGTTTAGCACCGGCTTTTGCGCTGATAAAATTGAATTGGCGGAAAGCGTTGACGGCGAGACTATTAGTACTGTTAAGCGTTGGGCAAAAGAGGGCGATTTTGCGGTAGTTGGCAGCTTTATGTGTGCCGATGGCAGAAAATTGTACAACCGTGCCTTTTTTTGCCAGCCGAATGGTTGCATCAATTATGCAGACAAACGCCATCTGTTTGTAGGATTTGAGCAACGGTTTTTTACGCAGGGCAATCAGCTTTTGGACGTAACGTTTCGCGGTGTGAAATTTCGCCTTTTAGTCTGCTTTGACCTCCGATTTCCTGTGTGGAGTCGCAATGCAAGCGGCTACGATTACGATGTGTTGCTCTATGTAGCCAATTGGCCTAAAGACCGTATTGATGCGTGGGATGCGTTGCTTAAAGCTCGCGCTATCGAAAATCAAGCGTATGTTTGTGGTGTTAATGTGGTGGGCGAGGATGCTTATGGATTTCATCACAACGGACATTCTTCACTTTTGGATATGTACGGACGTCAAATTGTAACTTTTTCCGATGATGAAACAGCTACAAAAACAGGGAAAATAGACCTTGCAAAATTAAATCGTTTGCGCGAAAAATTTATGTTTTGGCAATCTAACGACAAGTTTCAAATAAAAGAATAGAGTAGGCGGTTGTTTTTTGAAAATTCAATGCGTTACAATTGTAGCATATAAACTTTATAATTTTCAAAATTTCTCACTCTTTTTCAGTTGTACAATCGCCAATAAATGATTATCTTTGCAAGTTAATAGCATAAAAAGAATTGAACAACTCATGAATAAAAAAGCACTTTTGATGATATTGGACGGTTGGGGTATTGGTAAAGGCACTAAAAGTGACGTTATTTCGCAAACTCCAACTCCGTATTGGGACTATTTATTAAAAAACTATCCCCACTCGCAACTGCAAGCTTCCGGCGAAAATGTCGGTTTGCCCGATGGTCAGATGGGTAATTCGGAGGTAGGACACTTAAATATCGGTGCAGGACGCATCGTTTATCAAGATTTGGTAAAAATAAATCGCGCTTGCAAGGACGGTTCTATATTGAAAAATCCTGAAATTGTGCGCGCTTACGAATACGCTCAAAAATCGGGAAAAAATATCCATTTGATGGGCTTGGTTTCCGATGGCGGCGTGCATAGTTCGCTCGACCATTTGTTCAAACTTTGCGATATTGCCAAAGAGTACGGAATTACCAATACTTATGTACATTGCTTTATGGACGGTCGCGACACCGACCCGCGAAGCGGTAAAGGTTTTATTGCACAATTGGAACAGCACCTTAAAACAACAGGCGGAAAAATTGCTTCCATTGTTGGGCGCTACTACGCTATGGACCGTGATAAACGTTGGGAACGCATTAAAGAAGCTTATGATTTGTTGGTAAATGGCGTGGGCGAAGCGGCTACCGATATGTGTGCGGCGATGCAAAAATCGTACGACAACGGCGTTACCGACGAATTTATTAAACCAATTGTTCACGTTGATGCTGCCGGCAAACCGCTTGCGGTAATTGGTGAGGGTGATGTAGTTATCTTTTTCAACTACCGTAACGACCGCGCTAAAGAGCTTACAATAGTATTAACTCAGCAAGATATGCCTGAATTTGGAATGAAAACTATTCCCAATTTGCATTATTTTTGCATGACTCCATACGATTCGGCGTTTAAAGGCGTTTATATCTTATTCGACAAAGAAAACGTGAGCAACACATTGGGCGAAACATTGTCCAATTTGGGATTGCGTCAATTGCACATTGCCGAAACAGAAAAGTACGCACACGTTACTTTCTTTTTCAATGGTGGGCGCGAAGAGCCGTTCGAAGGCGAAAGTCGTATTTTGATACCTTCACCAAAAGTGCCGACCTACGACCTGAAGCCCGAAATGAGTGCTTACGAAGTGGCTGATGCGCTAACGGCGGAGTTGGATAAACAGATATTTGATTTTGTTGTGGTAAACTTTGCTAATGGCGATATGGTAGGACATACAGGCGTGTATGCTGCCATCGAAAAAGCCGTTATCGCTATTGATGCTTGTGTGGAAAAGGTAGTAGAAACTGCGAAACGCAACGGCTATGAAGTGATTATCATTGCCGACCACGGCAATGCCGATAATGCGTTGAATGCAGACGGGACACCAAACACCGCTCATTCACTAAATCCGGTGCCGTTTGTGTATATTTCGGAAAATAAATCGGCAAAAACAGAAGACGGTATTTTGGCAGACGTGGCACCGTCTATTTGTCACATTTTGAACATTGAGCAACCTACTGAAATGACAGGTAAAAACTTAATAATTAACTAAATATTAAAAACAAACTTTTTTTGAACTATGAAAACAAAGTCAATTTTTTGTATCGCGTTGACTCTTGCAGTAGGCATGGGTCTTAAAGCACAACAGAACCGAGCAGCGGCAGCTTTTACCGCAATGCCTAAAAAAGTAAATGTAGAAGCTTCACCTGTTTTGATGACTATTGATGGTCGTGATATTACGCAGGCGGAGTTTGAGTACATTTACAATAAAAACAATACCAACAACGCCATCGACAAAAAAACGCTGGATGAATATGTCGATTTGTTCATCAATTTTAAGCTGAAAGTTATCGAAGCCGAAAACACAGGTTTGGATACTATGCCGTCATTTATCAACGAACTTGCCGGCTATCGCACGCAGTTGGCTAAACCGTATCTTACCGACAGAGTTGCCGAAGAAAAAGAATGTCGCAAAGAGTATGAACGTTTGAAACAAGAAGTGGAAGTGAGTCATATCTTAGTTCGTATAGAAGACCCAGACACGCTAATAGCTTATAAAAAAGCGATGGATGCCTATACTGAATTGTTGCGTGGCAAGGATTTCGCAACTGTTGCCAAAAAATATTCCGAAGACCCCAGCGCCTTGGAAAATGGCGGATATCTTGGTTATTTTACCGCATTGATGACGGTCGAACCGTTTGAAAATGCCATGTACACTTTACCTATCGGAAAAATTTCACGCCCCATACGTACTTACTACGGTTACCATGTAATAAAAGTACACAGTCGCCGTCCGACTGTTGGAAAGGTAAAAGTAAGTCATATTATGAAACAAGCTCATTTTACTGAAGATTCTTTGAAAAAAGTAAAAGCGAAAGAAGATATAGATGCCTTGTACCAACGCGTAAAAAACGGTGAAAATTTTGCAGAATTGGCAAAACAAAATTCCGATGATAGAGGCTCTGCACAGCGCGGTGGCGAGTTGAATTGGTTTGGAGTGGGGCAAATGGTTCGCGAATTTGAACAAGCAGCTTTCGCACTAAAAGAGAAAGGTGATGTGAGCCAACCTGTCAAATCACACTATGGTTGGCACATTATTAAATTAATCGACAAAAAAGGCTTGGAACCTTACGAAAAGAAAGAAGCTGAGATTATGCGCGCTTTACAGAACGATGAACGCAGCCTTATCGGTAAACGCTCATTCCTGAAAAAACTTCGCAAAGATTACAAATATAAAGTGGACGAAATAGGTTTACAAGGTATGTATCAGTTGGTTCAAATGTATCCGCCGACAGATTCGTTATTCCCGATAGAATCGGCAAAATACACAATACCTCTCTTCTCGTTTGCCGACAAAACATATTCACAGTTGGATTTTTCGGAATATCTGATAGTAAATCCGCACAGTTCGGCTACCGAAGCATGGAAAATTGTTAATGAAAAATTGGATAATTTCGTTGACCGAGAACTGATGGCTTATGAAGATGCGCAGTTGGAAAACAAATATCCCGATTTCCGCTTTTTGATGCAGGAATATCACGACGGCATTTTGCTGTTTGAGATAAGCAACCGTGAAGTATGGGAAAAAGCGACCAAAGATGAAGAAGGACTGAACAGGTATTTTGGAAAACATAAAGCTGAATATGCGTGGAATGAGCCTCATTTTAAAGGTCACATTTTCAGTTGCAAGGATAAGGAAACAGCTAAATTAGTGAAAAAATTGCTGAAAAAAGCACCGATTGATTCCATAGACACTTACGTTAGCAGCCGCATCAATAACGACAGTGTAACATTTGTAAAAGTTGAAAAAGGCTTGTGGAAAAACGGCGACAAGGATGTTATCGACAAATTGGCATTCAAAAAGAAAGGTGTTGCAGTAGTTGTGCCCGAAGATTTGCCCATTGTGTTTATTGATGGAAAAATGTTGAAAAAAGGTCCTGAAAACTACAAAGATGTTCGCGGCGCCGTAACATCCGACTATCGTGATTGGTTGGAAACCGAGTGGGTGAAAGATTTGCGCGCTAAATATCCCGTAAAAATTAATCAGGAAGTTTTGAAATTAATCAAGGAATAAACTTGTAACCATTGCGTAACAAAAAAAATATAGTGTGGCTGTGTGCCATCGTTTTGATTTCACTCTGTCTCGGAAGTTGCCAAGAGCCGACTTCCGAGGTGGGGCGAAGTCCTATTTTGGAGGTAAACGGTAAATTTTTGTACAAGGACGAGTTGGAACATATTGTTCCTGAAAACATTTCGCCCGAAGATAGTGCCCGACTGGCTGAAACGTTCATTCGTAAATGGGTAACTGATAATCTTTTGTATGAACGCGCTCAAAAAAATGTGCAGAATGAAGCCGAAATAGAAAAACTGGTGGACGAATATCGCAAATCGCTGACTATTCACAACTATTTGCAAGTGTTGGTGGAGCAACGTTTGCGACAGCCTTCCGACAGCGATATTATTGTGTTTTACGACCGACACAAAGAGGATTTTTTGTTACCTGAAACAATAATTCGCGGTTCGTTTCTTAAGGTGCCGATTACTGCGCCAAAGTTAGACAGAGTGCGTAAATCGCTTAAATCCGGCGATATCAAATCGTTGGAATATCTTGACAAATACACGCTGCAACACGCTGCCAGCTACGATTATTTTGAGGATACATGGATTAATTTTTCTGAATTTCAGAAAAATTGGCCTTCAGTTATCGACAACTCTAAACTGTTCGTCGAAGGTGGCTCTTTTTATGAAACAGTCGATTCGGCTTATATTTATATGCTGAAAATCAACGATTACTGTTTAGCGAAAACAGTTGCACCATTGGAAATTGCGCAGGATAAAATTCGCGGTATAGTGTTTAACCAAAAGAAAATAGAATATATCCGCCGTGTGGAAGAAGACATCTTTAAGGATGCCGTTGAAAATGGAGTGATTACTTTTTTCTAAAAAGTCAGTGCACAGAGCATGAAAAAAATGAGAAAATTTATATTGGTCGGCAGCATATTTGCATCGCTTGCCGTTTTTGCCCAAAAAAACATGATTGACGGTGTCATTTGGATTGTCGGTGACGAGGCTATTTTGCGTTCCGAAGTAGAGGAACAGCGCGTGCGTGCTCAATACGAAGGCATACGCATCTCCGGCGACCCTTATTGCGTAGTGCCGGAACAAATAGCCGTTCAAAAATTGTTTTTACATCAAGCGAAATTGGATAGCATTTCAGCCGGTGATTCGCAGGTTGAAATGCAGGTGAATATGCGCATCAATCACTTCTTGAGAGAAATAGGTTCCAAAGAAAAGTTGGAAGAATATTTCAAAAAATCATTCTCGGAAATTAAGGACGAAATGCGGCAAAATATTGCCAATCAAATGGTTATACAAAGTGTTCAGCAAAAAATTGTTGGCGATTTAAAATTAACGCCCGCTGATGTACGGAAATTTTACAATTCGTTGTCTGCCGACAGTATTCCCATGATTCCGGCAATGGTAGAAGTAAAAATTATTACCATTGAGCCGTCTATCCCGCTTACCGATATTGAACGCACTAAAAATCAATTGCGCGAATATGCCGATAGGGTGAACAAGGGAGATGCCGATTTTTCAATGTTGGCGCGTCTTTATTCCGATGATATAGAAACAGCCAAAAGAGGTGGCGAACTTGGATTTATGGGACGTGGCGAACTGGTTCCCGAATTTGCTAATACGGCTTTCAGTTTGCAGGAACCGGGCAAAGTGTCGCGTGTGGTGGAAACGGAGTATGGTTTTCACATTATTCAACTTGTTGAACGTCGTGGCGATCGTGTGAATTGCCGCCATATATTGTTGCGTCCACATGTTGCTCCCGAAATTAAAATGGCGGCAATGGAACGTTTGGACAGCATTGCCAATGTTATTCGTAATGGAAAAATGTCGTTTGAAGATGCCGCACTTGAGTTTTCGACGGATAAAGAAACGCGTATGAACGGTGGCACTATGACCAATGCTATTACGGGAACATCGAAGTTTGAATATCAAAATTTGCCGCAAGAAGTAGCGAAATCGGTGTATAATCTTAATATCGGCGAAATTTCCGAACCTTTTTCCATGATTAACGAACAGCTTGGCAAAGAAGTTTATGTAATTGCTCAAGTAAAATCGAAAACCCCTAACCACAAAGCCAATCTCTCAGACGATTATCAGGAATTGAAAATGCTTTGCGAAGCAAAAAAACGTGAAGAGATTTTGGAGGCGTGGATTGAAAATAAACAAAAAGAGACCTATATCTATATCTTTCCCGAATGGCGAAACTGCGAGTTTCATTATAAAAATTGGATAAAATAACGACCGATGCGGTTACTTTTCCAACGACATAAATGTGGCTTAGCCCTCTTATTTTTGTTGGGTGTCGTAGCAAACAGCCCGGCGCAAAAATCCATATTATCGCCTAAAGTTTCGTTAACGGAACGTTTTCCCAAGCAGACGGTTCAGCAGAATGAAGTGCGTGTCCAAAAAGACACGACAAAATCGCAAAAAACGATGGTCTATTTGGAAAATTCCGAAACTTTATCGTTCGACCAAGAGCGTTTGCCGGGTGTACAATTGTTGAAAGGCGATGTTTGCTTTCGCCACGACAATGCTTTTCTCTATTGCGACAGTGCCTATTTCTACGAAGAGCAAAACTCGTTTAACGCCTATGGTCATGTAAAAATTGTTCAAGGCGATACGTTGTTTGTATATGGCGATGTGCTTTACTACGATGGCAATACTAAAATGGCACGTTTGCGCCATAACGTAAAAATGGAAAACCGACGGGTAACGCTGACGACCGACAGCCTGAACTATGACCGATTAAATAATGTTGGTTACTATTTTCAAGGTGGCAAATTGCAAGACGAACTGAATGTATTGACTTCGGTTTACGGTTACTATTACCCCAATACGAACGATGCCGTATTTAACGATGCCGTAGTGTTGACAAATCCAAAATTTGTTTTAAACTCGGACACTCTGAACTATAATACAAAAACGGAAATAGCTAGTATTTTGGGACCTACAACTATTGTTTATAAGGAAGAAACTACCATTTACTCGGAGAAAGGTTGGTACAATACGCGCACTGAAGAATCGCAACTGCTCAACTTTTCGCATATCTATCATGTTGGTGGCAAACATCTTACGGGAAAAATCATTTTTTACGACAAAAAGAACGGTCGAGGAGAAGCGTTTTCCCATATTGTTGTGGAAGACTCTGCGAGACAAATAACCCTTTTGGGCAATTACAGTCGTTACATTGAGGAGGGCGAATTGGCTTTGGCTACCGATTCTGCTCTGATGATGGAATATTCGGGCAAGGATACGTTGTTCATGCACGCCGATACGCTCTATTCTTATGCGGTAGATTCTGTCAACAAAGAAGTACAAGCTTTTCACAATGTTCGTATGTATCGCGATGATTTTCAGGGAGTTTGTGATTCGGCTATCTATTTTACAAAAGATTCGGTGCTCGATTTATTGCAATTGCCCATATTGTGGTCGGACAATCGCCAACTGACGGGCGACACTATACGCGCTTATTCTAAAAATGGTCAGATAGATAAAGTAGTGGTCATCAATTCTGCATTTGTGGCAGAATGCGAAGATTCTATAAAATTCAATCAACTGTCGGGCAAGGAGTTAGTAGCCTATATCCGTGAGGGTGAATTACGACAAGTGGATGTAAAAGGTAATGCTCAGTCGGTTTTTTATCCAAAAGAGGAAAGTGGTGCGATGATAGGCTTGAACCAAACCGAAAGCAGTTATTTATCGGCTTATTTCGAGGAGGGCAAACTGAAACGATTGGTACTGAAACCTAAACCTTCCGGCACAATGTTTCCGTTAGACCAAATTCCGCCGGAATCACTCTATTTGCGCAATTTTTCGTGGCAAATAGAATACCGACCACAAAATAAAGCAGATGTTTTTACGAATAAAGGTCGTGCGCGTTTTGAGACGACTACCGCCAAAGGGAGTAAGGCGATAAAAGGAGAAGTTATTGAAAAGACTAAAAATCGCGATAACAACAGTTCGTTGAAAAAAGAGTTGGGAGGAGGTCGGCAATGAGGTCTGACGGTGCGATAGTAGTACTTTCCGAACAAAGTGAAGCGAGTGCGGCAGCATTGCTTTTTGCTGATACAATCGGAAAAAACATTAAACGAACTGTCGTTCCGATTGTTATAGGTGGGCAGCAATCGAAAGTGTCGAATGTAGCAGAAATCGGCGCATTTGTAGATAATTTTGAGTCGGCTATGTTGGTATTTGATTTACGGGATATACGAAAAATTCAAACCTATTTGTCGGCATGTCGCAACATACGCATTCCCTATTGTTTCGTAAAACCTGAACAAACAGTGGATTTTAAAAAAATAGCCGTACCGATTTCCATGTTGATAGAAGACAAAGAAAAAGGTCCTTTTGCCAGTATGTTCGGACGTTTTTTCAGTTCTGAAATTACGGTTTTTGAACCGAACGACTACGGCAGCAAAGCAAAAAAAAATAGTCAAGCTATTTGTACATTGTTCGATTCGTTTCATTTGTCGTATCAAATTCGGAAAGGACGAAAAAATAGTTTTGGCATTGAATTTGAAGTGGCTATATCGGCACACGAACAGAGTTATGGTTTAGTCATCGTTTCTGCTTCTCGCGAATATGGGCTGGACGATATCATTTTTGGCTGTAAAGAGAAAAAAATAATAAAAAAAGCACAGGTACCCATTATGCTCATCAATCCAAGAGCCGATTTATATACTTTGTGCGACTAAAAAAAATAATTATGAAAAAAATAGTTTATCTCATTGTTTTTCTGAATTTTATATTTTTTTCGGTATTTGCCGAGAAATATCCGATACGGATAGTAAAAGGTAAAAAATATTACGAATACGCAGTTCAAAAAAGTGAAGGTTTGTTTGCTGTCGGTCGTAAATTTGAAGTTTCGCAGGCGCAATTGTTAGAAGCAAATCCCGAATTAGCCAAACAAACGGGATTAAAATTGGGACAAATTATATTGGTGCCCGTAATTGAAAAAGCAGAAGAGAATGAAGATGCTCAGAAATATGAATATTATGTAGTGCCGCCGAAACAGACGCTTTATTCACTGTCGCGTCAGAAAGGCGTATCTATTGACGAATTAGTAGAACTAAATCCGGAATTAAAAGACGGTTTAAAGGCGGGACAAACGCTAAAAATTCCAATAAAAGAGGTTCCGACACCAACGGTTGCACAACCGTTGACAGACACACTTCCTGATAAGGAAAAGTCGACTAAAATGGATAGAAAAGTGAGAAAATCGCTTTTAGATTCAGTGCGTATGGTATTTGAAAGAACATCGCCATCTGTCGAAAAACCGGTGGTAGAGGAGCAACAGCGGGATACAGATGTTGTTGTTGCACAACAACCTACACTCAATGTGGTGCTGATGTTGCCGTTTATGGTACAAACTCCCGATTTGGAAGGTATTTCCGATAAATTTATCGAATTTTATAAAGGTGTTCTCATCGCCTTGGACGCTGCTAAAAAGGGTGGCGTTTCGGTAAAATTGGCAGTGTTTGATAACGAAAAATCACCGGAAACACTGGATTCTTTACTTACCAATCCGCAATTAAAAACAGCAAATCTCATTATTGGACCTGCCTATTCGGCTCAAGCTGATAAGGTTTTGGATTTTGCCAAAGCCAACGGTATTTATACGGTTATTCCTTTTACATCGCATCTGGAAAAACATGCCGACAATCCTTATTTAATTCAGTTCAATCCTTCTCAGGAAGAACTGTTCACGGTCATTTCCGAACAAATTGTTCGTAAAATAGGGAAGAATAAAGTTATTATTGCCCGTTTCCAAGATGCCGAAGACGACAAAGTGGATATGTTTGTGGCTATGCTTGAGCAAACGATGATGGCGCATAGAAAAAATTACAATGAGTTTTTTATTTCGAAGGAAAATGTGGGTGTATTGCAGGATTTGGCGGCTAGAAACGGTACGCTACTTGTGCTTGCATCGCGCAATACCAAAGAAATAGCCGGCTTGCTTCCCGATATTGAAGCGTTGAATATTCCGAATTTGAGCCTTTGGGGATTTGAAGAGTGGGGCAACGAATGGCTCTCTTATTTGCCGAATACCTATTACTATTCGCTGTTCAATGCCAAATCGGATACGGAAACATATAATAAAACCTATCACTATTTTTATGGAAAACGTGCCGTTACGTCAATTCCTGCTTACGATATGTTGGGCTACGATATTATGTCTTATTTTACAACGACTTGGAAAAACAATCAATCGCATATTTATCCCTTCTCGAAACCATGCGGTGCTGATTATTTACAGTCGAATATTGTTTTTTCGCAGTCGGGAAACCAGAAAAAATGGATAAATCTTAATTATTATCTCTTCCATTATAACGGAAAACAAATGCTAATTATTGAAAAATGAGTATTCGTAAATTATTTATAATCATTGCGTTAATAAGTGGAGTGGGGTG